>JAGXIN010000016.1 GCA_024635575.1 Flavobacteriia bacterium | reverse complement strand
TTAAAGGTGAGTTATTTGGGTTTCAATACAAAAAACGTGGATATTGAAGTTGGCAATACTACATCTGATATTTCACAAAACATTGTTTTGGAGGAATCTAATGAGTCTTTAAATGAAGTGCAAATTACCTATGAAATGCCCGTAAAAATTGTGGGTGACACTATTGTATATAATGCCGATTCGTTTACTTCCGGAAAGGAAAAAAAGCTGGAAGACATATTGAAAAAATTGCCCGGAATTGATATTGATGACAACGGTGAAGTTGAGGTTGAAGGAAAAAAAGTACAGAAAGTTTTGGTGGAAGGAAAAGCGTTTTTTGATGGCGATTCAAAATTGGCAACCCAAAATATTCCTGCAAGCGCCATCGATAAAGTGCAGGTGCTTAAAAATTACAACGAAGTTTCGGGAATGCGTGGCGTTACCAATAACGAAGACAATATTGCCATCAATATTAAATTGAAGCAAGGGAAAAAACGATTTTGGTTTGGCGAGGTGAATGCCGGTGCAGGCGATAATGAAAAGTACAGCGCAAAACCAAAACTGTTTTATTACAGTCCGGAAAAAAGCATCAACCTATTGGCCGATTTCAATAATATTGGCGAAGCGCCTTTTACCATGCGCGATTATTTTAGGTTTACTGGCGGTTTGCGCAGCGGAATGGGCGGCAGCGGAACAAGGTTCAATGTATCATCGGGCGGATTGGGTTTTTTGACCGCACAAAACAACCGCGCACAGGAAATTACTTCAAAATTTGGCGCGTTAAATTTCAGTATGGCGCCTAAAAAAACAATTGATTTTAATGGATTTGCGATCGTTAACGATTCAAAAACCAATATGTTTACCCAGTCAAATACTTTTTATAACAAATTAAATATCACCGAAATAAACGAAACATCGGCCACACAAGGCAGTAAATTGGGAATGCTGAAATTTAGCACCACCTATAAGCCTACCAATGAGGTACATATAGATTATGATATTTTCGGAAAGCTTTCTGAACAAACTGAAATGTTGGATGTCACTTCAACCCAACGAAATGCAGATACCTATAAGGAAGAAAAACCGGCGACATTAAACCAGAATTTCAATTTATACTACACCATAAACGATAAGAATATTTTCGCTGCCGAATTGCAGCATCTATATGAAAAAGACCAGCCATTATACAATTCATTGGCTACTTCTCAGCCGTTTGCCATAATTCCTTCAAATAATAATGAAGCCATTATTGATCTGATTCAAAATAAAAAGACAAGTACCAATAAACTGGATGCCAAGTTTGATTACTATTATTTGTTAACGCCTAAAAGCAACATCAATTTAACGCTTGGAACCACTTTGTCTGCCCAAAGTTTAACATCAAACATTTCCCAAAAATTAGATGATGGAAGTGTGATCAATTTTAATGGAGAAGTGTTGAACAATGATGCAGATTATAATTTTACCGATTTATTTCTGGCACTACATTATAAAATGGTTTCGGGAAAATTCACCTTTAATCCGGGGGTGAGTTTGCATCAATATACCACAAAAGACACGCAATTGAGCTCAGAAAATAAAGAGGATCAAATAAATTTATTGCCAGATGTGTATGTGAGTTTACAATTAAAATCATCAGAAAGTTTGCGTTTCAATTATTCAATTTCCACCCAGTTTTCCGACATTAACAAAATTTCTGAAGGCTACATGTTGACCGATTATAATTCGTTAATCCGAGGGAACAGGCTCTTGGAAAATGCTTTGTACCATAGCTATTCCTTAAATTATTTTAGTTTTAGCATGTTTTCATTCACCAATGTAAATGCATCGGTGAAATACGATAAAAAAGTAAATGGCGTAAAAAATAGCACAGAATTGGTTGGAATCGACCGGATTTCTTATCCTGTAAATTCAAATTTGGCTGACGAAACGTTTTCGGCAAATTTCAGGTATGGCAAAACATACAGCAAACTTAAAACGAATTTTAGGGCGAATTTCTCAAATTCCACTTTTAACAATACAGTAAATAACGAGCAAATTAAGTCAAAATCACTTTCGCACAGTTACCAGGCAAGTGTGGCTTCAAAGTTTAAAGATACGCCAAATTTTGAAGTGGGCTATCAAAAATCGTTTTCCGAATATTCAAAAACGGGAAGCACCACCGACAGGCCTTTTGCAAATATGGAAATAGGGTTTTTAAAAAACTTCATTTTAACGGCCGATTACAGTTATTACAATTATAAAAATGATGAAAATACAGTGAAAAACACCTATTCATTTTTAAATGCAAACCTGTATTATCAGCAAAAAAACAGCAAGTGGGAATTTAAAATTTCGGCGAATAACCTAACCAACAATACTTCGATGAACACTGACAGTTACAATGAAATTTCTGATAGCAATACCACTTCCCTGTATTTTATTCAACCAAGGTTGTACATGTTTTCAGTGAAATATAATTTGTAGGGCGTTCCCGCTGAAAAAGCGGTCGGGCTATCATTACTCGCTTTTTTTAGTTGCGAAAAGCAACAAAAAATGAGCTCAAACACGTCGTTCAATCCCTAACGCAAATTGAATTGCGATTTAAAAAAAATATGAAATGAACTTTCAAGCTTTTCATTTTTTTGTCCAACGTGCCAGCCGGTACATTCACTAAAAATGTTCACAGAACATTTTCTTAACGTTCTGTCCTCCCTTCGGGTGTAGGGGCTTTAAAGGTTTAGAACACCATTTTCACCGGCGGCAAAATCATTCCACAAATAAGCATCGGCTTCTTCGTCGTTCACATAATCTCCGTCAATGGCATATCTAAATTCATAGGATTGGCCTTTTTTCAAATCCAAAGTTCCTTTAAAAGTGCCGTTTTTTAATTTTTTTAATGGGGCGGCTTTAGCATCCCAATCATTAAAATCGCCAATTACGGCCACTTTATTGGCGTCTTTTGCGGCAATGCTAAATGTTACCTTACAAATGGATTTGTTTTTTAAGTACTGTTTTTTAATTGCCATAATTCATAGTTTTTATTTAACACAAAAATAAATAAACAAATTCATTTAATTCTCAAAAACAAGTAATTGTAACAAAAAACTGTCCTTTTGTTAATAATGAATTTTATAAATTATTCTTTTTGGAAATATTTATTCAAGGAAATTCCAAAATAAATTGCACGAAAAATCGGGTCAAAATTCTATTAAAATTCATTTAAATGGTTAACTTGGTGTAGTGAATCTTTACAGTCGGCATTTTTGCTTTTTTTAAACTTTAATACCTTAAATTTAGGGCCATAAAAAACACCCAAATGATTCTAATTGACCAACCTTATATTTCAGAATTTTTACTTCAAACCATCAAAAAAAATAACCTTGAAATTGTGTCGACTGATGTGGCGAGAACCATGATTTCTGATGAGTCACTAAATTGGATTCCGGAGAATGAAGCTGCTGAATTTATAAAAAACAATCCAGATTATCCGATATTTACCAACTCTGAAAACAGTATCAGTTGGGTAGAAAAAAACTTGGCTTCCACAAAATTGCCAACCCAGATTCACATATTCAAAAATAAAATAAAGTTTCGGGAATTGCTGAAAGACACGTTTCCCAACTACTTTTTTAAGGGAATTAAGTTTGAGGATTTGACGCATTTTTCGACAGAAAACATAAAATTTCCTTTTATCATAAAACCGGCTGTGGGCTTTTTTAGTTTGGGCGTCCATAAAGTGGATAAGCCTTCAGAATGGCCTGAGGTTTTAACCAAAATTACCCGAGATATAAATGAAATTAAAGGTTTTTATCCCAATGAAGTGGTGGATACAGACTATTTTATTTTGGAAGACTGCATTGAAGGCGAGGAATTTGCGATGGACTGTTATTTTGATGAAAAAGGAATACCCGTAGTACTCTCTATTTTCCATCACCGATTTTCAACAGGAAAAGATGTAAATGACCGTGTGTACACCACTTCCAAAGAAATTATCGAAATGCACTTGCCAAAAATGCAAAAATTTCTGAATACCCTTGCCGTTTTGACCAATTTGAAAAATTTTCCTTTTCATGTGGAAGTGCGGATTGACAAGAACGAAACAATAATTCCTATAGAAGTAAATCCAATGAGATTTGGCGGCTGGTGCACCACGGCTGATTTGTCGTATTTTGCATATGGTTTTAATTCATACCTATATTTTTTAAACGGCAAGAAGCCAAATTGGGAAGAACTCTTTAAAAAAGGGAAAAACAAAAAATACAGCCTTATTTTGTTGGACAACAATTCAGGAATTCCCGAAACCCAAATAACGTATTTCGATTATGACTTGCTGCTTTCCGACTTTGAAAATCCGATGGAATTAAGGAAAGTGGATTTCAATGACTATCCGTTTTTTGGAATGGTGTTCGTAGAAACAACTTCAGGAAACGAAAAGGAACTCGACCAAATTTTAACTTCCGATTTAAGGAAATACATAAAAGTGAAAAACGATTAAATATTCAAGGATTAAAAATAGCCAATTAAATTTTTTATAAAACCCAGTAAAATGATTAAATTGTGATGGTATTGGGTTGGATATTGAAACCAGCTTATAAAACTTAATTAAAATTAAAACACAAATGGGAAAAAACGAATTTGACAAAGGAATAAAATTCTCTTTCAACGATAGCATTGCCTATGCTGAAAATGCGGTGGTCAGCAAACAAATACTTAAAAAAGAAACCGGCAACATCTCTTTATTCGCTTTTGACAAAGGAGAGGGATTGAGCGAACATACCACGCCGTTTGATGCGGTTGTTTTTGTAGTTGACGGGAAGGCTGACATTATTATCGACGGAAAATCAAATATTCTTGATGCCGGAGACACCATAATTATGCCCGCCAATGTTCGTCATGCATTAAAAGCAGTCGAAAAATTTAAAATGGTGCTGACCATGATTCGAGGCAATTAAAATCGGATTTAGTAAAAAAAGAGTGAATTTTATAAGCAAATTCCATTGAAAATTATGGCAATAAAAAGGCATTATGCATTAAAGGAATATTCAAAAGACCACCATCAGGCATTGTTGCTTTGCTGGAAAATTCAAGTTGGTTTTTCAAAAGGAATTGCCGCAGAAAGGATAAAAACCTATACCAACTGGTTTTATGAAAATCATATTTTGACCCATTTTCAGTTGGAAGAAAAGTATATGTTTCCAGTCCTTGGCAATGAAAATAAGCTGATTATTCAGGCCTTGGAAGAACACAAAATATTGTTGGCGCTTTTTACTGATACATCACAAATAGAAAATTCTTTAAAACAAATTCAAATCCAGTTGAAAAATCATATTCGTTTTGAGGAAAGAGTGTTGTTCAATGAAATACAAAGTGCTGCAACACCACAGGAATTAGAAAAAATAGCGCAATTTCACAGTGATGAAAAATTTAAAGACAATTTAAATGATGTTTTTTGGAAATAATTTTTAAAAAATGAACATCGACATTTATATAGCCAAAGATTTTAAAACAACTAAATGGGATGGGGGAAGCACCACTGAATTGTATATTCATCCTTCAACAGCAAATTATGCAGTCGTTAATTTTAATTTTAGAATCAGCTCCGCTACTGTGGAAATTGAGAAATCTAACTTCACAATACTTCCTGAAGTTTCTCGTCAATTAATGGTTTTGTCGGGAAGCATTAAAGTGTCACACAAAAATCACTATGAGATTCAATTGAATAAAAATGACATAGATTCTTTTGACGGCGGTTGGGAAACTTCCGCTGTTGGAACTTGTGTTGATTTTAACTTAATGACCAAAGGCAATACCGAAGGAAAAATTTCTTCAGTTCCTGTTTCTGCCAATAAAAGTTCGAATTTTCAGTTGGATGCAACTTATGAATTCATCATTTTTTATGCGTATAAAGGAAATTTGCAATGC
>JAGXIN010000015.1 GCA_024635575.1 Flavobacteriia bacterium | reverse complement strand
ATTTCTTTTCTTGTGAACACATTTCCTCCGGGAACTGCAATACCAACAACCAATTCAGCAGTGTTAAAAACACCAAAATCTTTGTGTTGTGCTACGGCATTCAATTCGCCGAATTCCATCCCAAAACGGATATCAGGTTTGTCATTTCCGTATTTTCGCATTGCGTCTTCATAGGTCATTCTTGGAAATTTAGAAATTTCAACACCATTCACCTCTTTTAACAAATGACGTGTCAATCCTTCAAAAGCATTTAAAATATCTTCCTGTTCCACAAACGCCATTTCGCAGTCAATTTGCGTAAACTCAGGCTGTCTGTCGGCACGTAAATCCTCATCCCTAAAACATTTCACAATTTGAAAATACTTGTCCAATCCGCCAACCATCAATAATTGCTTAAAAGTTTGTGGTGATTGTGGCAAAGCATAAAACTGACCTGCATTCATGCGGCTTGGCACTACAAAATCTCGCGCACCTTCGGGTGTTGATTTAATTAAATAAGGTGTTTCAACCTCAATAAAACCTTCCCCAGAAAGATATTTTCTGGTTTCCATCGCCACTTTACTGCGAAAAATTAGGTTATTTTTTACTGTATTTCTTCTAATATCCAGGTAACGATATTTCATCCGCAACTCATCACCGCCGTCCGTTTCATCTTCAATTGTAAATGGCGGTACGAGTGATTTATTCAGAATGGTCAATTCCTTTACCAAAATTTCTATGTCACCTGTAGGCATATTTGCGTTTTTAGAAACACGTTCAATCACTTCGCCTTTCACCTGAATCACAAATTCGCGGCCTAGCATTTTCGCTTTTTCCATCATTTCTTTTGGCGTGCGGTCTTCATCAAAAATCAACTGCGTAATGCCGTAGCGGTCACGTAAATCAACCCAAATCATAAATCCTTTATCGCGCGTTTTTTGCACCCAGCCGGCCAAAGTAACTTCCTGGCCTATATGTTCTAATCGTAATTCTCCGTTTTTATGCGTTCTGTACATCGTAATCTTTTTTTAAGGAAGCACAAATTTAGTGATTTAGCCGATAGTTTTTAAGGTTAACCATCTTTTTTTGGGCGTTCCATTTGTAAATACAAATGTCAGGCTTTCGGTACTCGCATTTTTTGCTGAAAAGCGCAAAAAAGCGCTCAAACATTTGCCTCAATCCTTAACGCGCGTTGAATTAATAATTCAAAATTCAGAATTGATTTGGCTCTTTGCAGTTAAAAGCAAAATTTGTTTTAGTTGGTTAAAAATTCAAAAGCATATGCTTAAATTTTTTAAATAAATTCCTTTTTGTTAAAAATCAAAACCATAAATCTTGTTAAAACTTTGTAACTTTGAAGTCGTTCTAATATTAAATATTAGAAGTTAAAAACTGAAAGCTTAACATTAAAATTCCTCTCTTGAGAGGGGCTAGGGGGGTGTAAAAAACATAATAGGGAATAAAAAATTAGTAAAAACAGGTCAAAACGAATTAAGGAAGCTAAAAATACTTAAATACTTAAGAAATTGGAATCAAAATTATATTTAGTGCCAACGCCTATCGGAAATTTAGAAGACATCACGCTTAGAGCCATAAGGGTTTTAAAAGAAGTTGATTTAATTTTGGCTGAAGACACGCGCACCAGCGGAAAACTTTTGAAGCATTATGAAATTTCCACTCATATGCACAGCCACCATATGCACAACGAGCATAAAACCGTGGCCAATATTGTGCAGCGCATTAAAAATGGGGAATCTGTCGCCTTGATTTCTGATGCCGGAACACCAGCCATTTCCGATCCCGGTTTTTTACTAACACGCGCCTGTTTGGAAAATGGTGTGGAAATTGAATGTTTGCCCGGCGCCACAGCATTTGTGCCTGCTTTGGTGAATAGCGGATTGCCAAACGACAAGTTTGTTTTCGAAGGATTTTTGCCCGTTAAAAAAGGGCGGCAAACACGCCTGACTTTCTTGGCCGAAGAAACGAGAACCATCATTTTTTACGAATCGCCACATAAATTATTAAAAACACTCACCAATTTTGCCGAATTTTTTGGTGCCGACCGTCCAATTTCTGTTTCACGCGAACTAACCAAGTTTTACGAAGAAACCTTAAGAGGAACTGTTGCCGAGATGATTGAGCACTTCACCACCAAAGCTCCCAAAGGCGAATTTGTGGTGGTGGTTGGCGGAAAAAAATAAATTTTTGACTAAAATTATTAAGAGATGAATTACAGAACATTGGGAAAAACCGGACTTAAAGTTTCGGAAATAAGCTTGGGAACCTGGCAGGTTGGCGGGAAATGGGGCAGCGATTTTAATGAAAAAAACGCAGAAGAAATTATCAATACCGCCATTGACCACGGCATTAATTTTTTGGATACCGCCGATGTTTACAGCAATGGCCTAAGCGAAAAAACCGTAGGTAAAGTAGTGCGTTCGCGCGCGGAAGAAGTTTACATTGCCACAAAATGCGGACGACAATTAAACCCACACACAAGTGCCGCTTATCAACCGGCAATTTTAAGGAAATTTGTGGAAAACAGCTTGTCCAATTTGGGTGTTGAGCGCATAGATTTAATTCAGCTGCATTGTCCGCCCACAGAAGTCTATTACCGTCCGGAAATTTTTGATTTGTTTGACCAATTGACCAAAGAAGGAAAAATCAGAAATTATGGTGTAAGCGTGGCCAATGTGGAAGAAGCCTTAAAAGCAATTGAATACCCGGGTGTTAGCACGGTACAAATTATATTTAATATGTTTCGCCAACGGCCAAGCGAATTGTTTTTTAGGGAAGCAAAAGCCAAAAATGTTGGGATTATTTCCCGCGTTCCTTTAGCCAGCGGTTTGTTAACCGGCAAGTTTGGGAAAAGCTCCACTTTTGATAAAGATGATCACCGGTTTTTTAACAGAGAAGGCGAAGTTTTCGACAAAGGGGAAACTTTTTCGGGAATTGATTTTGATTTGGGATTGAAAGCGGTACAGGAATTGAATGAAATTTTTAAGGATCAAAGTCTGGTTCATAAAGCATTGCAGTGGATTTTGGCCTTTGAAGAGGTTAGTTGCATTATCCCTGGCGCTTCCGGCGTTTCACAATTGCTCTCTAATTTAGACACCTTTTCCGCAACGCCATTGTTGGCAAGTGATGTGGAAAAAGTGAACGATATTTATAACAAATACATAAAAAAGGAAGTGCATCATTTGTGGTAACACCCATAAAAAAATGACACTTTTTGAACGTAAATCACGGTCAATTGCACCAAAATTCCATCAATAAAAACCGGCTGTGCTTTTCTGAAAAACACATAAAATATTGATGATTATGCTTTTTGTATTGTAAAATTTGTTAATTTTAATTTCTAATTAACTAAAAATCAATATTATGAAAAGTGTTTATTCAATTTTATTTTTGTCAGTGCTATTTGTAGGATGTCAGCCCAAACCAGATAATTCAGCAAATGAGGCTTTCGAAAAAAATTCAAAAACAGTCATAGCCAATTTGGAAGGATGGCAAAACGAAAATTTGGATTATTCCATGTATGCAAAAGATTTTGCAATGTTAGAGACTGGCTTTGGGTCACCTAAAGATTCCATAGCTTTGGATGAGATGATGGCAAACGACAAACAAATGTGGGAAACATTTGATTTTAAATTGCTCACTTCACCACCTGTTTTATTGCCGGGAGTTAATGCCATCACCAAATTACCTGATGGTTCTGTGCGTCATTACAGCAATTGGGAAGTTACGCTTCCTGCAACAGATTCCACAGCAGCAAAAACCGGGGTTATCAGATTATATGAATCTTTCGATTTTGATGAAGAAGGCAAAATAAGATATCAACAAACTTATGGTGACTTTGGTGGATTAATGAATTATTTATTTAGTGAAGAGTAGTTTTTAGCGATTGTTATTAAATAAAAAGCCCAAGCAACTTGCCTGGGCTTTTTTATTGGCTGTGCTGGCTTAGGAACCTGTGGTTTTGGTGATACCACTTATTGTGGGTTCGTGCTTTTTTAAAGTTATTTAATTTGATACTCATCTTGAATAAAGATCACCAGATTTTTACTTTCATTATTAACATCTTTCAGCCAACTTATCAAACCCAGAAGTCCAGAATTCCATAATTGCAGGTGTGCATAAGCCTCGTTCAATGATTTTTTACCCTGTTCTGTTAATGGTACAGGAATATTCTTATTTTTACTGAGGCTGATAAAATCGAAAAGCAGGCTATAGATACGCTGATCACTAAGGGCGCTATACATAAAATTGGATTGTTGGTAATAATTTCTCAGGATTTGGTCATATTTCATAATTCCGTCTGAAACAGCTTTATTTCTTATGAGTCTTAACTCACCGCTATTTTTTAATTGTTGGAAGGTTCTGTCATTGGACACAAAAGCTTTTATGTCCAGATTTTTGGTCCATAAATCATATACATTGTTTGAGTTTTCAACTACTTCAGGCGACGATAATGCATATAATACACTATCAATACTTGCGCTTGTTTTTTTTAATTGTGCAAAAATTATATCCGACTGGAGTATATCTGATTTTAGGTCTTCTACTAAAGAGTCTATAAATTCCTTTTCGCGCTTATGCTCCTGCAATTTTTCACGCCAATTCTCTGCCATAAATCCACAAAAAACTGCTAGAAACATCATCAGGAATTCAAAGAAATAATGCCGGATATTTTTCCCGGAGGAATTATTCAGATGTTTAGTGCTGGCAGGTATATTTTCAGATTCTTGTTTTGAATTTATGCTCTCAGATTCACCAATAGGAATTTTTATATCAGATGGTTTCGCTGATTCATTATTTACTGAATTCTCCAAATTTTTGTCACCATTACCAACATTTTCTGCCATCTAATTTATTTGTTAGTTTATCAAATTTTCTTGTGTTCCCAAGAATAATGCGCAACGTATCCCTGCTAAAAAGGGTTTGTACTAAATTAAGACTAAATTTCGGATTAGACAAAACTCTCAAACACAAAAGCAACTCTCCAATAAGTCTAAAACCAATTTTTTTTCTGGCAGGTATTAGCGGTTTGTTGTAATGACGGATGTTTGAATTGGTGAACGCTTATCCAAATATAAACATCAAAAATTAGATAATCAGATAGATACGATTCTGAAATTTACAACTTGGATATTTAATTTCTCTTTTATGAATTACTTATTTGCCAATAATGAGCTGCTTTTTTCTGCGGAAAGCGATGTAACAAATTCTTATTGTCTCCGTCTAATTTTTTAATCAATATATCATCCAATCATGAAAAACATCAGCTTATTACTCGTCCTGATTGTGTCTGTTTCAGTTTATGGACAAATGCCGGACAAACTTTCCAAAGCCGAAAAAGTATATGGTTTGTCCAAATTTTGGCAGGAAGTAAATTATAACTTTGTCGATCTGAATAAAGTGGACAGAAAGGCCTGGGAAGAAGAGTATGTAAAACTGATCCCCGAAGTCCAGGAAACCAAAAACGATTATGAATATTACCGGTTGCTGGCAAAATTTTCCGCTTTTCTTAAGGATGGCCACACGAATATTTATGCGTACAAGGAGATTTGGGAACAAATGAATGATGAATTTACCACCCATAAACTGCTTCTGACAGGAATTGACGGTAAAGCCGTTATTATCGGCATAAACCAAAGTAAAAAAGACGAACTGCCGTTAGGAACCGAAGTGGTAAAAGTTAATGGATTACTCACTCAGGACTACATGGAGAGTTATGTTACCCCCTATATTTCCTCTTCTACAGATTATGTCCTGAAAGAACTGGCTATACGCAGTATGTTTAATGCTCCCATAGAATCACAGTTCGATGTTGAATTTAAATTGCCGAACGGAAGTATCAAGAAATTAAATCTCACGATTTCAGATACTAAAATGAAAGAGGAGCTTTTCCCTCCGGCAGGAAAGAAAGAACTGCTGGAATTCAAATGGATTACCAAAGATGATATCGCCTATGTAGGTTTAAATTCCTTTACCGATCCCGCCATCAACGGCTTGTTTGAAAATATTCTGCCGGAATTGTACAAGGCCAAAAAGATCATTATCGATTTGCGAAAAAATGGCGGTGGAAATAGCGATATTGGAAGAAATATTCTGGAGTATCTAACAAAAGACAGCCTGCTTTACGGCGCCAGGTCGCTGAGCAGAATGCATATTTCCACCTTAAAAGCATGGGGACAATGGACCAGCGAAACAGATACATTAAACAATGCTGAGGCGAAACGCACATATCTTGCTTACCGTGATGAGCTATATCACCAATTTCCTTATAATGCAGATACTGTGAAATTAAATAAAAAGAGGATCGTAGTTCCCACGGCTTTGTTAATTTCCATGAATACCGCGTCGGCAGCAGAGGATTTCCTTATCTATGCAGATAATCAGGAGCATATGATCAAAATTGGCGAACCCAGCTTTGGAAGTACCGGACAACCCTACCATTTTGAAATGCCCGGCGGAGGTTTTGCCAGAGTCTGCACCAAGAAAGATACTTATCCCAACGGAAAGGAATTTGTGGGAATAGGTATTTTGCCCGATCTTGAGGTAAAGAAAAGCCTGGTCGATTATCTGGAAAACAGAGATCCTGTATTGGAAGCCGCAGTGAAGTATCTTAAAAAGCGGTAATCAAATAAAATTAGATGAAAAACAGAATGGAATGAGACCGATGAGAAAATTATATCGCCTTAAAAATTCCAAGATTTGAGGCATCATTTTTATCTGGAAGAAATGTAAGAACAGCAATTACAACAATTTCCTTAAGAACCCTGTTTTATTCTAAAAAACAGGGATTTCACCCAAAATACCTTGCGGAACTGGTTAATTATTCAGCTTAAGATTGTATTCAATGCTTCTTTATAAGTATAGGCCGCTATGATTTTTCATTAAGTATTCGCGTCTTTTATTTTCAACCTCATTTCATATTGGTCGATTGAATTTACCAATCCAATGCTGTTTATACAGTCAAATTTTTTTGTGAGTCGTTCATTAACATTGATAATTTTAATGGTACTTGAAATTTGTTTGATGCCGCCAAATAATCTATACCATCCATTATTTTTCCCATATAATAGATCAAATTACGCTAAATAGCCATTATCAGGATTTATTGCAAAAAATGATTCAGGTATATGATGATTTAAAACCCGGAAAAATTTGAAATTTCCTTTTTGAATGGTTTCTTTCTGATTGTCCCAGGTATAATATTTATTGCTGGGTAAATTTTCCCGGAATGAAATTTTTGATTGCTTTCGGTAATAATCAATAATTGTATTTTGAGTAATTTGAAAAAGCCAACTTCTCACATTTTTCACTCCAGATTTTGACATACAAAATTTGTATACTTTTAAAAGAACTTCTTGTAAAATGTCATTTGTCAAGTCGGCATCGTGTACCCTTTTATAAATAAAGTTTCTCAATTTGGCTTTGTAATCAAGCCAAAGAGCAGGCACATCACAGTTTGTTTTATGTCAGTATTTTTAGTCATAGTGCTGTAAACAAGATACTTATGCGAAATTGCGGGTTGTTAGAAGTAGTTTTGAGACAAAAATAGGAACGTTTTTTGAATTAACCAAATTCTTATAAAAACCATAGGAGAGTAGTGCTAAGGTGATTGTACATTTTAATACAATACTACCCAAAGGCGAATTTGTATTGGTTGTTGTAGGCAAGAGAGAATTAAAATAATAACTAAAAAGAGCTTTTAACCGTGGTAAAAGCTCTTTTTAGTTTAAAAAAAATTCAATTTTTAGTTTTGAAGTTTTTTCAATAATAATTCGGCTACCAATTCTGATGAAGCAGGATTTTGACCAGTAATTAATAATCCATCTTCTAAAGCATAAGGCGCCCAATCAGCTCCTTTAGAGTAACTTCCGCCTTTTTCTGTTAACATATCTTCTAATAAAAAAGGCACAACGTCTGTTAGTTGTACAGCTTCTTCTTCGGTATTGCTAAAACCTGTTACTTTTTTACCTTTTACTATAGGAGAACCATCGACTTTTTTTGGATATTTTAATGCGGCTGGCGCATGACATACAAAAGCTACTGGTTTATTAGCATTGTAAAAATTTTCAATTAATGAAATTGAAGTTTTATCTTCAGCCAAATCCCATAACGGTCCGTGACCCCCTGGATAAAAAACAGCATCATAATCTGCCGGGTTTATAGCGTCTAATTTTACAGTGTTTTTTATAACTTCTTGTGTTTGTGCATCTTTATTATATCTTTCAGTTGCTGGTGTAGAAAAGTCTGCCAATTCACTTTTTGGATCTATTGGTGGTTGCCCTCCTTTTGGCGATGCAACAGTTACTTTAATTCCTTTATCTACTAAAAAGTAATAAGGGCTTGCAAATTCTTCAATCCAAAAACCAGTTTTTTCTCCTGTTTTCCCTAACTCTTCGTGACTTGTTAATACAAATAATATATTCATGGTGTTTTCTTTTTTTTGTTATTATTTTCTTTTGTTTCTGGTGATTGCTTTTCGTTTTACAACTTATAGAGCTATTAGTGCGAAAGCAATTATCATTGATTTTATTAATTTCATAGGTTATTAATAACTCATCTCAACTATTTTTTCAACATCACTTGGCGTCACATTTTGACGTTCTCCCAACCCTTTCCAACCGCGTTCTGTAAATCGTTTTGAAATAATTTCAGCAGTTCCTTTGTAGTCATCAGTATATTCAGAAAGTGATGTTTTTATTCCCAAGGAGTTATAAAAGGCTTTGGTTTTTTCAATTCCGGCTTTGGCTTTTTCTTCTAAAGTGCCATCGGTAACTTTCCAGACACGTTCAGCATATTGCGCTAATTTTTCTTTTTTCTTTTCAAAATTATAGGTGTAATGGCTAGGTCCGATAATCGCCAAGGTTCTTGCATGGTCAATGCCAAACAAAGCGGTTAATTCGTGGCCCATCATATGTGTCGCCCAATCAGACGGGACACCTTTTTGTATCAATCCGTTTAATGCCATAGTGCAACTCCACATAAAGTTCGCTGCAGCATTGTAGTCGGATGGATCTTTCAATATTTTTGGTGCCACTTCAATCAACGTGTGCAAAATGCTTTCTGCAAACCTGTCTTGCAACATAGCGCCTACTGGATAAGTAATGTACTGTTCCATCACATGCGTAAAAGCATCTGCCAATCCGTTTGCAATTTGACGCTGAGGAATTGATTGTACCACTTGAGGATCTAAAATTGAAAATACAGGAAACAATCCCGGTCCGCCCATAATTCTTTTTTCTTTTGTTTCTCTGCGAGTTATTACTGCGCCAGAATTCATTTCAGAACCTGTAGCGGGCAATGTAAGCACGCTTCCGAAAGGCATTCCTTTCATGGTTCGCTCACTATTTTTCAGAATATTCCAAGGTTCGTCACCTTCGTAAAGCGCAGCAGCCGATAAAAATTTGGTACCGTCAATGACAGATCCGCCACCAACTGCCAATAAAAAAGTGATATTTTTATTTTTTATGACTTTTAGCGCATCCATTAAAACTGCATATTCCGGATTGGCTGGTATTCCGCCAAATTCCAGGACTTCAAAATTTTCAAGTGCTGTTTTTACTTGGTCGTAAACTCCGTTCTTTTTTATGCTTCCACCACCATAAAGAAGCAATACTTTTGCTTTTTCAGGAATTTCTTCTGAAAGCTTTGCAATTTGGTCTTTACCAAAGAGTATTTTTGTCGGATTTTGAAAATCAAAATTGTTCATTTGTGTGAATTTTTATATATTTTTAAATTTTTATTAGCATTTTACCGCTATTTTTACCTTCAAAAAGGTCTAAAAACGCTTGAGGAATGGCATCAAATCCTTCAACAATAGTTTCAGAATATGTAAGTTTTCCTTCTGCCAACCAAATTGATAATTGCTTAATTGCTTCAGGGTATTTTTCAGCGTAATTAAAAACTATAAACCCTTGCATTAAAGCACTATTTTTTATCAAAAAAGGTTGAACACTAATGCTTTTTGGCAATTCAGTGCTGTTATATACTGATATGGCTCCACAAATAATAAGACGTGCAAATTGGTTGATGTTGAATAAAACAGCATCTGAAATTGGCCCGCCAACATTGTCAAAATAAACATCTACACCATTTGGAGCCGCTTCTTTAATGGCAGAAGCCATATTTTTAGCAGTGTTGTAGTTAATAGCCTCATCATACCCAAATTTAGATTTTAACATTGCTACTTTTTCATCGCTACCGGCAATACCAACAACTCGGCAACCAAATATTTTACCTATTTGCCCCACAATACTACCAACAGCACCTGCGGCACCAGAAACAACAATTGTTTCACCTTTTTTAGGCTTTCCAATTTCTGTTAAACCTAAATATGCTGTTAAACCAGTCATTCCTAAAACACCTAAATATGATGAAAGTGGTGCTCTTGAAGCATCTACTTTTAACAAACCTTCTCCATTGGATTTTTGAAATTCTTTCCAAGCTAACATTCCCGAAACAAAATCACCCTTTTTAAATGCAGGATTTTTTGAGTCTATTACTTCAGCGATAATTCCTGAGGTTATAGGTTTGTGAAGTTCAAAAGGTGGTGTGTAAGATTTTGCATCACTCATTCTGCCTCTTAAATATGGATCAACAGAGACATAGCTCGTTTTTAATAAGAGTTCTCCTGTTGAAATTTCGTCAACCCCATCTGAAACAAATTTAAAATCTGATAACTGTGGTTTTCCAATAGGTCTTTTGTCTAATAAAATTGTTTTATTCATTGTTTTAAAATGTTTTAAAGTCGAATAATTTCAACATTAATATTTCCTTTTTTATTATTCAATTAAAGTTACGAAATCTTCTTTGCTTTTTCTTACTTTAGTGAGGTTTACCAACCAATCTTTATCGTCATTTCTATAGCCAACAGGAAGTAAAACAATACTTCTGAGTCCTTTTTCTCTTAGTCCTAAAATTTTATCCACTGCAGCCGGATCAAAACCCTCAATCGGAGTCGTGTCAATTTCCTCAAATGCCGCGGCAACTAGGGCAACTCCCAAAGCGATATAGGCTTGTTTTGATGTGTGAATAAAGTTTTCTTCATTATCTTTTTGGGGATAGGCATTCAACAACATTTGTCGGTATTTTTCCCAACCTTCATTTTTTGTGTTGCGAATTTCATTTGTTAAATCAAACATTTTATTAATTCTTTCAGCAGTATAAGTATCCCAAGCAGCAAAAACCAATAGATGAGAACAGTCTGTTACAACAGATTGATTCCAAGCCACGGGTTTAATGGCTTCTTTAATTTGTTGATTTGTAATTACAATTATTTCAAAAGGCTGTAATCCGCTTGAAGTTGGCGTCAATCTTGCCGCTTCAATAATATTGTCAATTTTTTCTTGAGGCACTTTTTCCCCGCTCATCGCCTTTGCGGCATATCTCCAATTT
>JAGXIN010000102.1 GCA_024635575.1 Flavobacteriia bacterium | reverse complement strand
GTGAAGGCAATGTCTATATTCATACTTTTATATTTGGCAATCACATCACTTAACATATAAACACCGGAGCTGTCAATACTGTTAATACTTTCTCCATCAATAATTATTAATTTTAATTTATTTCCTTTTTCAATTATGGAATCTTCCAATTTATCTTTAAAATATTGAACATTCGCAAAGAATAACTGGGCATCAAATCTTACAATTAAAATCTCTTCTGAAGTGATTAGAAGTCCTTCAAATCTTTTTATGTTCCTGTAAAAATGGGTATCAGGAATTCGTCCCAAAATTGCGATATGAGGTTTGGTACTTGTATAAATTAATATCCCTAAGGACAAAACAACGCCTATAAAAATACCTTCTTTTATGCCAACAGTAGCGGTAATTAATAGTGTAATATTTAAAATAACCAATTCTTTCTTAGAATATTTCAGCAATTGTTTTGGAACTTTAAAATCCAATAATCCAAAAACTGCCACTATAATGATTGCCGCCAACACAGCCTCTGGCAAATAATAAAAAACAGACGTAAAAAACAGCAAAGTTAATCCTACTACCAAGCCAGAAATTATGGCAGCCAAAGGTGTTTTTGCTCCTGTTTGATCGTTTACCGCAGTTCTGGAAAAACCTCCTGTTGCCGGATATGTTTGAAAAAAGGAACCAACAATATTTCCCATTCCCAACGCAATTAACTCTTGATTGGGAATCACTTTATAATCATTATGTTTAAGTTCTATAGCTTTGGCAACTGATATTGCTTCTAAAAAAGCTATGAAAGAAAGTGTTAATGCAATTGGAAATAAATCAATAAGGGTTTTCATTTCGAATTCAGGAATCACAAACTTTGGCAATCCTTCTGGAATATCACCAACTATTTTAACCCCAATTTGTTCCAAATTGAAAAATTTAACGGCTAAAATTCCTAAAACAACAACCACTAAAGCTGCCGGGATTTTTTTTGAAAATTGTTTAAAAAAAACTAAAACTGCTATTGAAATTAATCCAATTCCCAATGTGATTAAATTAGTTTCTTTTAAGTGCGTAAATGCTTCAAACAAAATACTATGTATTTTGGTTTGATGAATATTAAAACCTAACAAATGTTTTAATTGACTTAAGGCAATAATTAAAGCTGCAGCAGACGTAAAGCCACTAATTACCGGCCTTGATAAAAAATTAACCAAAAATCCCAATTTAAAAAACCCAAACAAAATTTGTAAAACTCCCATCATAAAAGCCAGAAGAATTGCAAATTCAATAAAATGTTCTGTTCCAATTTCAGCTAAAGTTGCAACTCCTGACGCAACAATAAGCGAATCCATAGCTACAGGCCCAACAGCCAATTGACGGGAAGTTCCAAAAACAGCGTAAACAATTTGTGGAATCATCGCAGTATACAATCCGTAAATTGGGGGTAATCCTGCAATCATTGCATAAGCTATTCCTTGAGGTATCAGCATAATCCCAACCGCCAAACCGGCACCCAGATCATTTTTAAAAAATTCCCTTTTATACTTTGGCAACCATTCTAAAATTGGAATAAATTTTTTAATGTTCATTCTAAAACCCTTTGTTTACACTCATTAAATAATTTAATGTCACAATTTTCGCAAATATCTTTTTCAAGCTTTTTATAAATTGTTGAAATGGCTGTATGTTTATCTTTAAAAAAATTATCCGGTCCTATCATATCTATAAATCCGCCTTTTATAAGTACCTCTTGGCTAACTAATTTTAAACCGACAAAATAAATGCCCCCTCCTTTTATCTGCCATTTTAAGACTTCATGCGCCAGCCATTCTGCGCCAGCCAAATCAATGAAATTTATTCCATTGGAAATAATTAACAGGTGCTTGGATTCACTATTTTCATACAAATGCATAAAAAAGTTTGATATACCTTCAACTGCCCCAAAATAAATGGAGCCATCAATTCGTATTATTTTTAATTGCGGACATTGCTGCGTCGTTTTATCTCTTATGATATTGACAAATTTCCCTTCAAAATTTTTTCCAAAAACAGCAATATTTGGTTTAGAAGTTCTTTCTAAATAGAAAAATAAGGAAATTATTATTCCCAAAAATAAGGCAATTTCCAAATCTAAGAATAAGGTTCCCAATAAAGTAACCATTAAAACTATAAATTCACGCTTGCTGGTTTTTATTATTAGTTTTATATGCTGAACATCTATTAAATTATATCCTACTAAAACTATGATTCCTCCCATAGCTGCTTTTGGCAAAAAAGAAGCATACTTTGCGAAAAATAAAACAACAATTGTTAAACCAAGGGCTGAGATTATAGCAGATAATGGTGTTTTGGCTCCAGCCTGGTAATTTACACCAGAACGTGTAAATGAGCCTGAACTAACATAAGAAGAGAAAAAACTTGCAACAATGTTAGACAAACCTTGCCCGATAAATTCCTGGTTATTGTTTAATTTCTGATGAGAATGCAATGCCACCGCTCTTGCAATGGAAACAGCCTCAACCAAACCTAACAGGGCCAATGTTATGGCTCCGGAGGTTAATAAACGCATGTCCTCAAAGTTAAAATCCGGAATTTTAAATGGAGGCAGGTGTGAAGGAATATTTCCAACACTTTCAATCCCATGCATTTCACCTCCTAAAAAGAAAGCTAATAAACTTCCAAAAACCATGGCTATTAGCATATATAGTTTGGATATATATTTTATAAACCGTCTAATCAAAACAGCAATTAAAAGTGTCGCGAGCGCAACGCCCAAAACATATAAATTTGTTTCTGTGATATGTGAAATTATATAGTCGATGATTTCGTAAAAAGTACTTCCACCTGGAACATTTATGCCAAATACATGCTTCAATTGTTTAAAGGAGATTAAGATTCCGGCTCCCGCAGCAAAACCAATTACCACAGAATTGGATACAAAGTTTACCAATTTCCCCATTTTGGCGAGCCCCATAAATAGTTTTATCACACCTGTCATAAATGATAATAAAATTGCCAATGAAATAAAAGCTTCTAAATCAGTTTCAGGACTTGCAAATTTACTTATAACTGCAAAAACTACAATGGAACCGGTTGTGGTGGGACCAGAAATTAAATGATAAGAGGAACCATACAATGCCGCTATTATTGGGGTTATCATCGCCGTATAAAAACCATAAATTGGCGGTAAACCGGCAATCATGGCAAAAGCCACAGCTTGTGGAATTACAATAACAGTTCCAGTAATTCCAGCTATTAAATCATCTTTCCAAGTGCTTTTTATTAAAGGAAGCCAAACTAAAAAGGGAAATATTTTTTTTAAACTCATAGCACATTAAGTTTCCATTAATTATTACAACAAAAGTAAAGGGAACGATCTTTAGTTTTGTGATTAAGATCACAAACAATGCTAAAAAAGTCCTCCTTGGATATTTCCTTTAATTCGCCCTAAATGTTTATAGGCAAGCTCCGTGACTTCACGTCCTCGAGGAGTTCGCATAATAAAACCTTCCTGTATCAAAAATGGTTCGTAAACTTCTTCAATGGTTTCCGTATTTTCACCAACTGCAGTTGCTATGGTACTAATGCCTACCGGACCTCCTTTAAATTTATCAATAATTGTAGAAAGAATTTTATTATCCATTTCATCCAAACCATGCGCATCGACATTTAATGCATTTAGTGCATATCTGGCAATTTCAATGCTTATATTGCCGTCTCCTTTAATTTGGGCGAAATCCCTGACTCTTCTCAATAGTGCATTCGCAATTCGTGGTGTGCCCCTGCTTCTTCCTGCTATTTCAATAGCTGATTCCATAGAAATTGGAACTTTTAAAATAGTTGCACTGCGTTGTACAATGGTTGTCAATAATTCAGTGTTGTAATATTGCAAACGGCTGCTAATTCCAAAACGTGCTCTCATTGGTGCCGTTAACAAACCGGAACGTGTGGTTGCCCCAATTAAGGTAAATGGTTCTAAATCTATTTGAACCGTGCGGGCATTTGGTCCGGATTCTATCATGATATCAATACGATAATCTTCCATGGCTGAATATAAATATTCTTCCACAATTGGACTTAATCGATGGATTTCATCAATAAATAACACGTCGCGTTCACTTAAGTTGGTGAGCAATCCCGCTAAATCTCCTGGTTTATCCAGTACAGGACCTGAAGTAATTTTAAGTCCGACATTTAATTCATTTGCTAAAATATGCGCCAAAGTGGTTTTACCGAGTCCAGGCGGGCCATGAAATAATGTATGGTCCAAAGCTTCGTTTCTTAAATTGGCTGCTTTTACAAAAATTTTAAGATTGTCTATAACCTGCTCCTGACCCGTAAAATCATCAAATGATAAGGGACGTAACTTTTTTTCAACGTCCAAATCTTCAGGTGAAGAAGGATTTTTTTCAGGATTCAAGTTTTCGTTCATAAAAACAAAGATAAATAATTAACAATAGTAAATTTAAGATGAATAATTAAAAATTAAATAATAAAATATAAGAAGTTCTTGTTTCTTTTAAGAATACAAGTAAGTCATAAATTAATTATAAAACAGGGTTTGTTTAAGATTTAAAATTAATACAAGAAGAATTTTATACAAAAATGATTTTTTTTATTTTTGCCAAAATTAATTTTTAATGATTTGCAGTTTAGAGAAGAAAGAAATTGAAGAAATTAGACCAACAAATATATTACCACAAACAACCTTTTGGGGGCAATTAAAAAGTAAACAAGGGTTTATACCCTGTGCGTTTGAATTAACAGTTTCAAAGAATTTACTTTACAACTCATTAAATTCATCAGTAAAGATAAATGATGATATTTTAGTTTTGATAAAATATATAAATACTAACTTCTGTTATGCTTATGTACCCTATGGACCAAAATTAGAGCCAGACTTTGAAAATCATGGGGTTTTTCTAGAACAACTATCAGAAGTATTAAAACCAAAACTTCCTTCAAATTGTGTATTTATTCGTTACGATTTAATGTGGCAAAACCAATGGGCAGTTGAAGATGACTATTTTGATGAAACCGGCAATTGGATTGGGCCTCCGCAAAATAAAACTCAAGAGTTTAGAGTTAATTTTAAAACTGAAAACTGGAACTTAAAAAAGAGTCCTAATGATATTTTACCTAAAAACACTTTCTTTTTAGATTTAACATTAAAGGAAAGTGATTTACTATATAATATGAGATATAACACCAGATATAATATTCGTAAGGCTCTTAATAAAGGAATTAAAATTAAGGAATATAGTATTGAACAAATTGATAATTGGTATAACTTATTTAGAGAAACAGCCATAAGACAAAATTTACCAATGCATCACAAAGAATATTTTACTTCTATTTTAAAAAATAAAGATAATTCTAAAAAAGGTGTCAATGTAAAAATGCTTATGGCTGAAAGAAATGGAACTTTTTTAGCATCAATGTTTTTGGTTATATCTAATAAAAGAGCCACTTATTTATATGGAGCTTCTTCTTCTTCTGATAATAAGGATTTAATGGCAAGTTATGCACTTCAATGGGAATCCTTAAAAATTGCTAAAAATTTGGGTTGTTTAGAATATGATATGTTTGGGTCCGCCCCAAATATAAATCAAAAACATCCTTTAAGTG
>JAGXIN010000101.1 GCA_024635575.1 Flavobacteriia bacterium | reverse complement strand
TATGTCAGCAAAATTTAAAAACAACCCTATTTTATTGGTTGAAGACAATCCTGTAGATGTTGATTTAACTTTACGTGCTTTTAAATCGCGAAAATTAATTAATCCAATATTGGTAGCACGTGACGGTGCTGAGGCAATTGATTTTATTAAAAAATGGGAAGCTGGAGAACCGGTTCCTGTGGTTATTCTTCTGGATTTAAAATTACCAAAAGTTGATGGTTTAGAAGTGCTTAGAACAATTAAGACTCATGAAAAATATGCGCGAATTCCAATAGTGATTCTAACTTCTTCATCAGATGATATTGACATTAAAACAGCCTATGCTTTAGGCGCAAACTCTTATATAGTAAAACCTGTTAATTTCGATAAATTTTTAGAGGTAGCCATGCAAATAGAGTTATATTGGAATGTATTAAATCAGACTCTATAATAAATTACAATTAAAAATGAAAAAAATTCTTTTATTAGAAGATAACCCAATAGATGCTGACTTAGTTTGTAGAGGCATCCTATCGAAATGGCCTGCTGTTGAAATGATTGTGGTAAATCGTTTGGCAGAGGCTAAACAAATACTTACTAAAGATTCTTCAATCGAACTTGCCATTTTTGATTTGAGTTTACCTGATGGTAACGGCCTGGATTTGTTAAGTGAATTGCGAGCATCTAATAACCAATTACCCATTATTATCCTAACAGGTTCAGGTTCAGAAGAAATTGCGATTGCTGCATTAAAAGCTGGTGCCAGTAATTATATTTCTAAAAAACCAGGGTACCATGAAATAATCCCTGAGCAAATTGAGTTTGCAATAAATCATAATCTCAAAAATAAAAAGCATCTTTCTGTTTTATATATTGAACATCTAAAAAGTGATTTTGATTTAACTAATTTATATTTTAAAAAACATGCCCCTTTTATTAATTTAAAACAAGTTTCAACTGGTGAAGAGGGTTTAAAACTATTGCCTGAAAACTTCAATTTACCGTGTAAATATGATGTATTATTAATGGATTTTAGATTGCCCGGTTTAAATGCTCTTGAAATTACCAAAACTATTCGATTAAAGCGAAAACTTAATATTCCAGTAGTTATCGTTACAGGGCAAGGTGATGAAAACACAGCTGTTGAATCACTAAAAATTGGCGTTGATGATTATATTGTTAAACGTGAAAATTATTTAATTCGCTTACCGTTTGTTTTACTAAACGCTTATCGCAACCGAGAATTAGAACAACAACAACAAGCTTTAAAACTAAGCGAAACCAAATTTCGAATGTTAGCTGATTTTGCTTCGGATTGGGAATTTTGGGTGGATCCATCAGGTGAATACATATATATATCTCCGTCTTGTGAGAAAATCTGTGGTTATCCACCAGAAGCATTTGTAAAAAATAAAAATCTTCTTACTGAGATAACAAATCCAGAATTTCGTGCTATCATAGCCAAACATTTTACCCAAGAAGAAAAGGAATTACATAAACCTATTGAGTTTATCATACGTGCTGCCAATGGAGAAGAAAAATGGATTAGCCATTATTGCAGGCCAGTTTATGATGATAATTATTATTATTTAGGCAAACGGGGCGTTAATCATGACATCACAGAACGTAAACGTGGAGAACTCATACAGCAAGTGCTTTTAAATATTTCAAACGCTGCACTAATTGCGGAAAATTTAGATGATTTAATGCAGATTATTCAAAAGGAATTAGGGCTTCTCGTAGATACGAAGAACTTCTTTATCGCCCTCTATAATGAAGAAAATGACACCTTGCATTTACCATATTACAGAGATGAGATGGATGATGTCGTAGATTTTCCAGCGGGAAAAACATTGACGGGACTTGTAATTAAAGAAGGACGTTCAATGTTAATTAATGATGCCGATGCCCTTAAATTAATAAATGAAGGGAAAATTGAAAAAGTCGGGTTTGATTCTGAAATTTGGCTAGGTGTTCCACTAATTATAAAAGGAAAAATCATGGGTGCATTTGTCTTACAAAGCTATACAAACCCAAATGCCTATAGTGAAAAGGATAAAGGAATATTGGAAATTATCTCGCATCAAATAGGCATTTCTATCGAACGAAAACGGGATGAAGAACAGTTGAAAATTGCCTTAGAAGCTGCCCAGCAATCTGACCTATTAAAATCTGCTTTCCTTGCAAATATGAGCCATGAAATTAGAACCCCGATGAACGGAATCTTAGGCTTCTCAGAATTGCTAAAAGAACCCAATCTTTCAAATGATAAGCAAGCCAAATTTATTGATATCATTGAAAAAAGTGGTTTAAGAATGCTAAGCACAATTAATGACATCGTAGATATTTCAAAAATTGAAGCGGGGCAAATGCGTGTTTTTATTTCAGAAGTTAATATAAATCAAAAAATAGAAGAGCTTTATGCTTTCTTTAAACCTGAGGCTGAGAAAAAAGGATTAAAATTATTGGTTAAAAACAATCTGTCTGCCAAAGATGCCATCATTAAAACAGATGAAGTAAAAATCGATGCTATTCTTACAAATTTAATAAAAAATGCCATTAAATTCAGCTACGAAGGAAGCATAGAATTGGGTTGTAAGAAAAAGGATGGTTATATAGAGTTTTATGTTAAAGATACAGGCATTGGCATTCCAAGCGATCGACAACAAAATATTTTTGACCGCTTTGTTCAGGCAGATATTGAAGATAAAGCTGCCCATGAAGGTTCAGGATTAGGTCTTGCTATTTCAAAATCTTATGTAGAAATGTTAAATGGAGAGATTTTGGTAGAATCATTGGAAGGAAAAGGATCTCAATTTTATTTTAAAATCCCTTACGAAACTAACATACAAAGATCCTTAGATAATCAAAAAATAGTTGAAGATAAAAAAATAAATCAACAAAATAATAAACTGAAAATACTAATTGTTGAAGATGACGAGGCTGTCAGAATCTACCTCTCAGAAATTTTAAAACATTTATCTGATGAAATTTCAATTGCTGAAAGCGGTGAAAAAGCACTCGAAATTTTAAATAACAACGCTGATATAAATCTTATTTTAATGGATCTTAAATTACCTAGAATTAGCGGATTCGAACTTACCAGAGAAATACGCAAAACCAACCAAAATGTTATTATTATTGCACAAACTGCATATTCTTTAGCTGGAGACAGGGAAAAAGCAATATTGGCAGGCTGTGACGATTACATTTCAAAACCAATTGACAGAGAATTGTTGTTAGAAATGATCGAAGATCAATTTAAAAATATTAAGGCTAAAATTAGTTAATCTCATTTTCATATTTGTGCGTAACTGGTTTTGACAACACACCTTTAATAATTTAAATTCAACTTGTTATATATCTTTCCAATTTAAGAATAGCCATAAAAAAACAGGCAAATTGCCTGTTTTATTTTATGATAAGGAATCATTTTATAAAATTATTCTTTCCATATTGGCAACGTAAACTTAAATTCACTTCCTTTATTTACAATGCTTTCAACCCAAATTTCACCGCCATGGCTTTCAACAAAGTCCTTGCATAGAATTAGTCCCAATCCTGAGCCCTGTTCATTTGAGGTTCCCATACTTGAGCTTATTTCATTGACATTAAATATAGTTGGAATTTCTGCCTCCGATATCCCTACCCCATTGTCTTTTACTGTAATTTCAGCAAAATCATTTTTAAGGGTTGCATAGATTTGTATTTCACCTTTTGGTGGGGTAAACTTTATGGCATTTGAAATCAAATTCCTAAGAATGGTATCTAACATATTTTCGTCGGCCTTCAAAAAAATATTTTTTTCAACCATGTTTAAAACAGAGATATCCTTATTAATGGACTGAATTTCCAAAAAAGAAACTACATCGGCTACCTGTTGCGACAAGTTTATATTTTTCGGATTAAATTTTAATTTTCCCGATTGTGAATTTGCCCAAATCAACAAATTATCAAGCAAACTGGAAACTTTTGCAGTTGAGCCTTTAATTATTTTTAAAAATTTTAATCGTTTTGCTGAATCATATATTTCATTATTCTCTATCATCAACTCGGTAAAACCTGTAATTGAATTGAACGGATTTTTTAAATCGTGTGCAATAATGGAGAAAAATTTATCTTTAGTGCTATTCAATTGTTTTAATTTATTGCTTTGCTCATCAATCTCATCCTTCATTTTATGCACCTGATAATTTTTAAATTCCAATAAATTATAAGCTTTTTTCTTAGATGCGTTTTGTTGAATGAATAAAATAAGTAAGAAAGCAAATATGACTATTGCTATAATTAAAAAATGGGTGTATTTTTTTTCTTTCTCATAATTTAATTGAGCCTTCTCACTTGTTTTTGATAAATCAGTTATGGTATACTGCGATTTTTCTAATTCATTTAAAGTATTGAATAATTTGATTTTTTTTAACCGGTCCATTTTTAGCAAACTATCCCTAATAACAGTATATTGTTTTAAGCGGTCCAATGCCAAAACATTATTCCCTAAACCCTCGTATGCTCTCGATGCGTTCAGTAAGTTATCTAATTTATAGTCTAGATTGCCTATTAAATCTGCAATGGCATAACTTTCTCTTGCTGAATAAATGGCATTTTGATAATTTTTTTGTTTATTTTGAACATCGGAGATATTTAAAAGCACTATGGCCTGCAAATCTCTTTCTCCCAAACTATCGGCAATTTTCATCGCTTTGTCAAGATACTTTTTCGCTTCCGTATATTGTTTTAAATTGATATAGGAATCGCCAATATTATTATAATTGATGGCAATACCATATTGATCGCCAAGTTCCCTTTCAATGGCTATAGACTTTTTATAATATTCTAAACTTTCAGCAACCTCTCCGCTGTCGTCCAAAACATTTGCAATATTTGTATAGGAACTTGAAATTCCATATTTATCTTCCAGTTTCTCATAAATTGACAATGCATCCCTAAAATATTTTTCAGCAAATTCATAATTTTCCTCTTCATAATATAAATTCCCAATGTTTGTGAAATTTGACGCAATACCCTCTTGATTTGAAATTTCCTTATTAAGTGATAATGATTTAAAATAATATTCAATAGCTCTGTCTTCTGCATATAACTTGGAATAATTATATCCAAGAACATCATTTATGCTGGCCATTTTATTTTTATTGTTCTGCTTTTCATAAATCAATAAAGATTTTTTATAATTTTCAATGGCATCTTTGTAGTTTCCTAAATTTTCATGGTAATATCCTATCCTATTTAATGTTTGGGCAACTTTAAACTGGTCATTTGCATTTTTTGCCAATACCAAAGCTTTGGATAAATTAACATAAGCTGAATCGGTATTGCTTTTTAAATATAAATTCGCGATTTTTAAATAAATGGTCACTTTTGATGTATCAACCAATTCTTGTTGAAGATTCTTTTTCAATTTATTTATTTCGGTGGTTTCCTGCCCTATTAAGATTGAGGTAAACCCTAAATAAAGTAAAATTATAAAACTATTTTTCATTATTTTCTTTTGGTGCGTTATGAAAAAAATATTCAATTTATAGCCTAGCAATTGATTTTTAATAAATTATAAAAATCAAATTTAATGTAATTTTTTCAATAGAAAAAATTGGAATATCATAAATGGTATCAATTATCACATAAAATACAATAAAAGGGTATTGAATGACGTTTATAGGCGTGTTTTAATCAATTTAATTCTTTAAACATCACATAATGTGCCCCCACTGGTAAGATATCAAATTTTTCGCCAAAAGTTTTAAATCCTTGTTTTAAATAAAAATTGACAGCTGCTATTCGTGCATTGCACCATAAAACTTTCGTGTTTCTTTCTTTTAAAATTAAAAATGCCTGTTGCAACATGAGTTTTCCGACACCAGAACCTTGATATTCTGTTAAAGTGGCCATTCCCCGAAGTTGGTATTGATTTCCTTCAAAATTACTGTTGCCCGTTTTCATATAACTGGAAACTGCAATTAGTTCATCATCTTTAAAAGCGCCTAAATGAAAAGTCTCAGAATTAAAATCTCCATTAAATTCATAAGGCAATGCAATATTTTTACGCAATACCTCCAAACGAACTGGAAACGTTTCCTGGGCAGAAATTTCTTTAATTTGTATCATTACAATTACCTTTTGTTAATTAATTATTTGGACAATTCATATAACACCAGAAACAATTCTTTTTCTGAAATTATTTTTATATTATTGACATGAATGATGCTAATTTACTATTAATATGGAACATCTTGAAATTAAATTAATTAAGAAAGAAAATATATTCACCATTTTGCCGCTGCTAAGAGAGTTGAATACAAATACTGCAGAAATTGTTTTAAAAGAACGCCTATTGGAAATGACAAACCAAAATTATAAATGTGTTGGCTTGTATTTAAAGGAGGAGTTGGTAGGCATTAGCGGACTTTGGTTTCTAACACGCCATTACTGCGGAAAAACGGTTGAGCCTGACCACGTGGTGATTGGCGATAATCACAGAAATAAAGGATTGGGGAAAAAATTATTCGAGTGGATTCATAATTACGCACAAAGTATTGGCTATGAAGCTTCTGAATTAAACACCTATATTGAGAATGAGAAATCTCACCGGTTTTATGAAAATGAAGGCTATAATAAATTGGGATACCATTA
>JAGXIN010000100.1 GCA_024635575.1 Flavobacteriia bacterium | reverse complement strand
TGAATATTTTTATTGAGTGCTTTCAGTTCTTCCAAATGCAATTTGGTTTCTGTCTGTAGTCTTTTAAATTCCGCAGGAAAATCGCCTTTTAAATAAACGGTGACAATAATGATATCCTTTACATTTTCAACAATTTTTTCAGTCGCTTTAGAAAGGGTATAGCGGTTGTCTTCAGTTAAATCGAAGCGTTTGTATACTTTTGAGGCAATTAAGTTTATCAAAATTAAACCAACGAACAGCACCGTTATTTTAGAATACTTATTTTTCATGTTGAATTCTAAAATGGGTGAATACTAAAAAGATTAAAGTAACTGAAATAAAATAAATTAAATCGCGGGTATCAATAACGCCTTTGCCAATGCTGTTAAAATGTTCGCTCATTCCAAAATTTTGAATGGTGTAGTCTAAATTTCCAAACAGATTGTAATTGGCCAAAGCCTCAAATCCGTAAAATAAAAAAAAGGAAATAAAAACAGCGATGATAAATGAAACGATTTGATTTTTTGAAATTGTTGAGGAGAAAATACCAATGGCAGCATAGGCGCTTGCCAAAAACAGCAATCCAATAAAAGATCCAAATGTGGTTCCAAGTTCAATATTTCCAACTGGATTTCCCAATTGAAAAATACTGTACACATATATCAAAGTGGGAATTATTGCCAATATAACTAAGATTAGTGCGCCTAAATATTTTCCTAAAATAATTTCCCAGTTTGTAATGGGTTTGGTTTTTATAATTTCAATGGTTCCTGTATTTATTTCTTCTGAAAAACTTCGCATCGTAATGGCAGGAATCAAAAAGATGAAAATCCAGGGAGCTAAAAAAAAGTAACTGTTTAAGTCAGCGAAACCTGCGTGCAAAATATTAAATTCCCCATTAAAAACCCATAAAAACAAACCGTTTATGACCAAATAAACCCCAATAACCAAATAACCAATTGGTGAGGAGAAAAAGGAATTAAGTTCTTTTATTAAAATGGATTTCATTAAAAATGTTTAATCGTTTATTTGTTTAACTGTCAACTGAAACTGAAAACTGCCAACTGAAACTGAAAACTGCCAACTGGATTATGCCAGACTTTCAACTTTATCAACGCTCCAGGCTTCCGGTTTGTTGTTGAACAATACTTTTGTTTTTCCCCAAACCACTTTAAAAAGTTCAGAATTTCTGTAGGCTTCTAAATCAGCTTCAGATTCCCAGTAACTATAGGTAAAAAATGTATTGTGTTCGTTTTTGTCTCGGTACAATTCCAGCAAATTACATCCTTTAGAATTTCTTATTTTTTGTTTATTCATATTAAAATTCTCAAGGAACAAAGCTATGTTTGATTCTTTGAAATTCATTTTTACAATTCGTACAAACATATATATGATTTATTTTGAATATTAATTATTTAGTTAAACTTGATGGTAATGACAGTTCTGTAATTTAATCCTAAAAGCGAAACAGCACCGCCAACTGTGCTTAAATTGCTTCTGTATATTGAAATTTCTAAGTAATTGGCCGAATTGAATAACGCCAATCTGGTCCCGTCTTTTTGACGCTGCTCCTTTGGTAAAGAGAAATTTACCAGATCACTGTACTTTTCATAAATTTTGGTAAATGAATATCTGTTGGCAATCACCTCAAAATTGCGCCCTTTACCAACTTGGTTAAATAGTTTTTCACTGATGTTACTTATGGAATTTCCGTAATTGTCAACATAAATAATATTTCCGGAAATGCTATTATTGTCGGCTGAAATGGCTGGCTGGAGTTCACTTATTTTTTTGAATTCAGGAATAATTTTCCCAATGACCTCTAATTTTCCGCCACGTGCAATATGACATGCTACTTTTACAAAAACGTCTAAAACGGGAAAACTGCTTTCAACGTATTCATGAATGTTAATTTCTACAATTTTTTCAGGGGTGATTTCAGAAGCCAATAAAGAAATAACGCCGTTATCCGCACAAATAAAATAATGATTGTCCAATTTTATCGCGATGTGTTTGTTCTCGCCATTTAATTCTGCATCTACGCCTATAATATGAATGCTTCCATCAGGAAATTTTTTATAGGCATTTCTTAAAATATAAGCCGTTTCGGTAATGTTAAAGGGTGAAATATGATGTGAAATATCCACAATCTTTGCATCTGGCAATTCGCTGTAAATAGTGCCTTTTACTGCCCCAACAAAGTGGTCTTTGATCCCAAAATCGGTAGTTAAAGTTATTATAGACATATAAAATACAAACGAAATTTTTAATGAAAATTAAAGCAAATTTTTAATAAAATGTTTACAAATATTTGAAAATATCTAATTTTTGTTATTTGATATTTACTACATTTGGCTTAGCAAATCTAATCAATTATTTGGTGATTAAAATACTATTTTTTTAATAAGACTTAACACTATTATCATTTGAACGAACGTATTATTGTATTAACCGAAATCCACCCAAACGACTTATTTGGCAATAAAAATTCCAATATAGAACTTTTACAAAAATATTTTCCAAAATTAAAGATTGTTGCCAGAGGAACAGAGCTTAAAGTTTATGGTGAACCAGAAATTTTAGACGAATTTGAGAAACGGTTAGAAATGATTATTTCTTATTTTGGACGATATAATAAACTTGACGAAAATATTATTGAAGGCATTTTAACCGCAAACGGAAACGAGCACACAAGTTCACCGGAAGCAGATGGGATTCTTGTTCATGGAGTGAGCGGAAGGCTTATAAAAGCCCAAACTCCCAACCAAAGGAAAATGGTTGAAAAAATGAGTAAAAATGACATGCTTTTTGCTGTGGGACCAGCCGGTACGGGAAAAACCTATACAGCGGTTGCTTTGGCGGTTAAAGCTTTAAAGGAAAAAGAAGTCAGAAGAATTATTTTAACCAGACCTGCAGTAGAATCTGGTGAAAATTTAGGATTTTTGCCCGGTGATTTAAAAGAAAAATTAGATCCGTATATGCAGCCATTATATGATGCATTGCGTGATATGATTCCTTATGAAAGGCTGGATTCCTATTTGGAAAAAGAAATTATACAAATTGCGCCATTGGCATTTATGCGCGGCAGAACATTAGACAATGCTTTTGTGATTTTGGATGAAGCGCAAAACACCTCCCAATACCAAATGAAAATGTTTTTGACCAGGATGGGTAAAAATGCGAAATTTATCATTAACGGAGATCCAGGACAAGTAGATTTACCAAGACGCCAAATATCGGGTTTAAAAGAAGCGATGCTTACGCTGAAAGACATTAATGGAATTGCATTTGTGCATTTTGACGATAAAGATATTATTAGACACCGATTGGTTAAAGATATCATATCAGCTTATAAAAATCTTGAAGTAGGTGAGGAATGAAATTTAAAATTTCAAGCAACGAATAAACGCATAAATAACTAAACGACTAAATATAAACTAATCAACACATAAACACGCAAGAAATGGGTAACACAATTAACAATACAGCATTTAACTTCCCAAACCAAAAGTCGCTTTACAGAGGTAAAGTTAGAGAAGTTTACAATATAAATGATGAAATTTTGGTCATGATTGCAACCGACAGGCTTTCTGCATTTGACGTTGTGATGCCAAAACAAATTCCATTTAAAGGGCAAATATTAAATCAGATTGCCGCTAAAATGATGGAAGCCACAAAAGATATTGTGCCAAACTGGATTATGGCCATTCCTGATCCAAATGTTGCGGTGGGGCATTTATGCGATCCATTTAAAGTTGAAATGGTTATTCGCGGTTACTTATCCGGTCACGCAGCACGTGAATATAAATTAGGAAAAAGGGCTTTGTGCGGCGTTGCAATGCCTGAAGGAATGAAGGAAAACGACAAATTTCCAGAGCCGATTATTACGCCTTCAACAAAAGCAGAAGGAGGTGAACATGATGAGGATATTTCAAGAGAGGAAATATTAAGTCAGGGAATTGTTTCAAAAGAAGATTATGAAATGCTGGAAAAGTATACCAAGGCTTTATTTCAGCGAGGAACTGAAATCGCAGCAAAACAAGATTTGATTTTGGTGGACACCAAATATGAATTCGGCAAAACAAAAGATGGTGAAATTGTTTTAATTGACGAAATTCACACCCCCGATTCTTCTCGTTATTTTTATGCGGAAGGTTATAAGGAAAGACAAAACAAAGGCGAAGCCCAAAAGCAATTGTCAAAAGAATTTGTGCGTCAGTGGTTAATTGAAAATGGTTTTCAGGGACTAAAAGGACAACAGATTCCGGAAATGACCGTCGAAAAAATAAATGAAATTTCAGACAGATATATTGAGTTATACGAGAAAATTACCGGTGAAAAATTTATAAAATCGGATGTGAGCAATATTATGGACAGAATTGAAAAAAATGTACTGTCGTTTTTAAATAAAAAATAAGGTTTAGGAAAGCATTAAAGTTGCTAAAACATCAAGAATCTCTTTTTTATTAAGCTTGCTGTTAAGCCATTCCAACGCGCTTTCATTGGTTGAAAAAATTTCAACCGATTGCGCTTTATTTTGTTGCAGCATTTTGAACATCGTGGTAGAAACTACTTGATTGGGCGTGTCTGTAATTAGCGCAACACGCCTGATTCCAAATACTTTAGAATTGATTTCCAAAAAATTAATGTATTTATCAATATCCTCTAAATTTGTGCTGAAAGTTACTTTTTTTAAATGCACAAAATAATTTAGACTCGGCAAAAACAAAGGATCTAAAGAGATGTTTTTTTTGAAATTTATAAATGAGTCAGCATCTAAAAAGCCTGTATGGTATTCAACAATAAGGTTGTGTTCCTTTAAAATTTTATAATTACTTACTAGGTCTGACATTTATCAATTTTATATAAAAATAATAAGAATGTCCCAATTAAATCAACATTGGAACTTTTAATATTGTGTTTTTAGTTGTTTATTATTGGCATGATTCTTAAATGTTGTTAAGATATCCAGAATTTCATTTTTGTTGATGTTAAGATTTAGCCAGTTTATTGCGACTTTAGTTGTGGAAAAAATCTCAATTTTTTTTAATATTTGGGTGTTGCTATCCTTAAATAAGGTCGAGAAAACCATTTGGGTTGGAGTGTCGGTTACAATAGCAACCTTTCTTTTTATTTCAGATTTAAAAGTGTTATCGGAAAAACTATTGTATTTTTTAATATCATCTATATGAGCCGTAATAACTACATTTCTAAAATCTATCAGATAGTTTAAATTAGGAGAAAATAAGGGGTTAAGTGTAGTTCCTGTAACAAAATTAATATAGGACTCCAAATCTAAATTGCCAGAATGGCACTCAATAATGAGACTTTGCTCCTTTAAAATTATATAGTTGCTTTTTAGTGATGACATTGGGGTTAATGGGGTTAAAGGGGTTGTTATTGGGTTGGGTGCGAATTTAAAAAAAAGTCCCAAATAAACAAAGTTTATTTGGGACTTTTAAAATAATTTATTTTTTTATTTCTTTTTCTTTTGTTTTGCCTGTTGCTCTTGGGCTTGTGACATTGCCTGATTTATACGTTGGCGAAATTTACCCTCTTTTTTAGGTTTCTTTTTATTTTCCTGAATTTTTGCATGAATTTTATCTTCGTCAATAATATAATGTTTAATTACCAGCATAATAACAATGGTCAATAAGTTTGACACAAAATAGTACAAACTTAAACTACTCGCATACATATTAAAG
>JAGXIN010000099.1 GCA_024635575.1 Flavobacteriia bacterium | reverse complement strand
TCACAATCATATAAACGAAGGTATTTCCAGTGGTTATGCAGAATTAACAAGTCTTCTTTGATCTCTTCATAACTTGGAAAAACTCCATTTTCCGGGCTCTGACCTTCCCTAAATCCAGAATAGCAAATGGCTTTTCCGGGTTCTATATTTAATTGTTTAGAATAATTCATTTAGTGTTGTGTTCAAACTTCGCTTATTGCCTTTAAAATTTTAATTTTTCATTTTTATCCCAAAGACCCCATCCAGCACCTACTTTACCTTCATGTTTTACTTTCCAAGATTCATCAAATGATGAAAAATAGAATAATTCAATGTTATTATTTTTACACCATTCTTGAATATCAATAAAATATTTCATGGCATTTATTTTGGAAGGATGTGCTGCCTCCACATTTTCACCTATACTAGGCCATCCTGTTTCTGTAATGATTATTTTTTTGCCGTTGGCCACATTTTGAGTTAATTGCATCATTCTTTTAAAATAGGACAATGCATAATTACAATCTGCTCCTTCCCAAAATGGATAAAAGTTTGTTAAAATAACATCACATGCATCTACTAAGGCAGGCCTGTCAAGAAACTGATAATAGGCATCTACATAGCCTAAAGGAATTGAGTTTGGCAATGCTTCTCTTACTCTCTTCATATAATCTAATAATTCGAGCTCAGAAATTTCTTCCCGGTGCAATACTTCATTTCCCACAGCAGCAATATCTACCAAACCAGCCTTGGCCAACTTTATAAGTGATTTTATTTCTCTTTCATTTCTTTCTTTATCATCACTTATCCATGCACCTACCAAAGTTTTCAATCCCTTTTGTTTAGAAATTTCTGGTATCAATTCATTTCCTTCTGTGCAAGAGAATGATCTGACCCATTTGGTATGTGATGTGATGACATCTAGTCTTCTGCGAATTTGATTTGCTGATAAAATATCGCCAGCCTCCTGTCCTTCTACATAGGGGCTAAAACATAATCCGTGTAGTCCGTTATTTAAAATTTTTGAAAAATGCGCACTAAGTTCTGTTTCACTTTTTGAACTTAAATCAGTATCGGATACAGTATTTATTAAAGTGTCGTTTTTGACTAAAGAAAATAATTTTCCGGAAAGATAGGCAGACGATTGTTTTTTAACCAGCCCTTTTCTTTTTTCTAATGCTGCACTTATTTCTAATGCCCGTTTTTCAGTAAGATCATAATCACGCATCACATACATGGCGATTAATGTTCCTGCTATAGGAAAGGCAGAAAAGAAAATACGTAAACCAGTAATTGCGCCCTCTTGATCAAGACCTGGAATTCCCTCTTTAAATCCTACAACAGAAATTATGATACCACTAAGTCCTCCTGCAATGGCAAAGCCAAATTTCACCATCCACCAGTAAATGGCTCCAAAAATTCCTTCCCTACGTTTTCCTGTATTTAACTCGTCAAGGTCTATCACATCAGAAGTCATAGACATCATTAACGTAAATAAACTCCCAATACCAAATGCGAAGAAAGGTAACGCGAAGATAAACATATAAGGTTTTCCCGGAATCAATAGAAACCAAAGCATGATATAACCTATAATAGAAATTCCCTGAGAAAGAAGAAATGCGTTTTTCTTACCTAATTTTCTGGACATTATAGCAACAATAGGAATGACCAAAAAGGTGGTAGATAAAGCTCCTAAGCTACCAAAAAGTGTAGGCCAAATGCCGGCCCCTTGAGTGTCTCCATTAAAAATGTAATATACGATTACAAAGAAAGTAAAGGTAGCTACCGTATTAAACGCATTAAAAATTAAAAATGTTGCAATACATAATTTTCTGAAAGGCTTTATTATAAGTGCTTCCTTAAATCCTAAAATAATCTGATTAAAACTTCCTTTTATATTATTTAATGTCATTACGGCATAGTTCTCATTCAAAGTGGATTTGCTCTTGATAAATATCGCGGGAATCATAGCAAAAATCATACATATAATACCTACCCAAACAGCTAAAGTTCTAGTAGCCACTTCCGCTGACGGGAATAATCCTCCTTCTCCGTTATCATACATGATCACCCAAAACCACGGAGCAATTACCCAAGCCCATTGTCCTATCCATTGTGCTACAGCCATAATATTGGTACGTTCATGAAAATCATCACTCATTTCATAACCCATAGCCACATAGGGAACACTAAAAATGGTCAATCCTAAATAAAATACAAAAGAGAAAAACATGAAATAAATAAAATTGTAATCAACCCCATTATCTTTATATAATTGCCACATAATTATAAAAGAAATCCCCATAATAATAGCTCCAATTAGAACATACTGTCTACGTCGTCCCCATTTAGATTTCGTATTATCCGAAATAAAACCCATAATAGGGTCAGTAAAAGCATCAAATATTCTAGGGAAAAAATATATAACACTCCACATCCAACCAGGGAATCCTAAATCTTGAATTAATACAACCATAAAAATGCCTAAGGCTGCAGGAAACATTTGATTCGCTAACATCCCAAAACCAAATGCAATTTTCTGGCCCATTGGGACTTTATTTTTTACTGCTATTTTATGATTCGACATATTTTTTGGTTTAGGGTTGGTTAATATTTTATTTATTTTGAATAATTATTGTTTGAAGGGCTTGACCAGATATTCTTAAATCTACATTTTTGCCATTTAAAGACAGGCTTAAATTCTTAGCTTCAGCATCCTCATTAAAAACCACAACCGCGATAGATTCATCTAAATTTTTAGCAGCAGTAACCATGATGGAGTCATCAGAATTTTCAAAGCCTATTCTTATAGCTCCAGGTCTTATATATTTGCTGAAATGTGCCATTGTATAATAAACAGGGGTAAAGTAAACCTCATCCTTCTCCGTGTCAACTATAACCGGCGCTAAACACCAGTTTTTAGCCCAGTTTGGACCGCCTTGTTTATCTAGAACCATATTCCAATCAATCCATCCGTCAACCCAATTATTAAGACATCCAATAATATCTCTGGCATAACGATTCACAGGTGCATATTTAGGATGTAAGTACTTTTGATCTTCAGGTGCCCAATCCCAACCCCAATCGGTTGCTTCTTTTGACCAATACCATTGATCGTCTTTCCATTTAGGAATTTCAGAATCGCTGCAAGCTTCCGATTGAATTAAATATTTGTTAGGTGCTTTATCATGGGCATATTGCAGTGACTCAGGAAAATAATCATAGGTGCTGCCATACCAATGGATGGCCGTACCATCAAAGTATTTTGATGAAGCTTCGTCTTTATACATCACATTTACCCAGTCTTTTAGCTCTTCACCTCGGTTTTGGTCATAACCCAGAATTTTGACATTGTGTCCATCTTTTTCAAGTTTTGGGCCAAGATAATTTTCAACAAAATTGGTCATTTCCTCCGCTGTAAAATGCATACTCTCCCAATTACTGTCATTGCCCAAAGGCTCGTTTTCAACTGTAAACCCCCAAATGTCTATGCCTTCTGCTTTATAAGCGTCAATGTATTTTGAAAAGAAAAGAGCCCAAGTGTCTTTATATTCAGGTAATAATTTACCACCTCTCCAATCATTATTGTCTTTCATCCAAGGCGGAGCTGTCCATGGTGAAGATAAAATTTTAAAGCCGTCTGTAGATATAGCCATGGCTTCCTTAATCATAGGAATTAAATCATCACGATCTTCATCAATTGAAAATTTTGTCAATTCTATATCTCCATCAACAGGAGCGTAAGAATAATTGCTTAATGAAAAGTCACATGAATTCATGTGCGTACGGGTAAGAGAATACTTTGCGCCATCATCACCAAAATAAGCTTCTAAAACTTTCGCTCTACTTTCTTTACTTAAGTTATTCAATAAATAAGCTGAGGCCTCGGTAAATGATCCTCCAAAACCTGTAATCGTTTGAAACTTTTCTTCTGGGATCAATTTTATAACAGCTGGATTTTTACCGGGAGTAAACTCTGTAATTTTTTCCAGCTTATTCCCACTGGCCGAAGTTTCATAGACTTCTACTACTAATTGCTCTTGCTTTTCACTGCAACTCAACATCCCTAAAAAGAGAAGTGTTAAGAGATAATAGTTGAACGATTTCATATTCCAAAATTTTAAAATAGATAATTATTTGACCGCTTTAATTTCATTGGCCGTTGGTGGTACCAATACGTCTTTCATAAGCGCATCTTTATCACCATTATAAGTCTTTGTAATTTGTTGGCCACCTCTTGTTAGGCCTTCAAATGTTCCTTGATCTACCATATCCCATAAGGCGTATTTTGCCTGACCTTGTAAATTGATCAAACCAAAATGGTTTTCAGAACCTTTTTTATTACTTGCGTCTTTCCATTGCTCGTCAAAAGCCTCAAAATAAAAACAAGATATGCCAGTGGTATTTGTCCATTCTCGCATTAGCTGGTAATACATAGCTTCTTTGTACTCGTCCGCAGCTTTTGAGCCTTTTGGACCGTAATACCCATTTGAAAGACTTGCCCAGCCTGTCTCGCCAATATGAATGGGTTTGTTTACACCAAGACTTTTCATATAGTTGGATACACCGGTATATTGTGACATGGCATATTCTTTAGCACGAAGCATGGCCGCATCTATTTTTTTTATATCAGATAAATTTATTTCATTTTCAGGTACTCCCCAAAATGCAGGATTATAGTGTGTATCATGCATAGGGTAGGTGTGCATAGATATGTAATCTACAGCTTTTATAAGTTTTTCTAAATCTTTAACATGATATTCTTCATCACCGCCACCCCAAGAGGCAAAATTATCGGAACTCGTAATCCATAAGTCTTTATCAAGCTTTCCTGATTTCTTTAAATCTTGTAAGTGGTTAACCCATTTTAAAATGATGGCAGGCTGTACATAATAACTTGCCGCCCATTTTACCATAGCTTCATTTCCTACGGCAATTATTTTTACAATATCTGGATATTGATTTGCCAAAGAAACTGCTTTTGCAATTTGTGGAGCATTGGCTTCACTTTCCACATTGTGATTAGGAACTTTATCAGTCCATGCATTTTTACAATCGATCCAAGCACCAAGCATGACATACATTTCAAAATCAGGATCTTCTTTTTTTAATTCAGAAATTGCTTTTAATACGTTAGATGCATGTGGCAAATGAACTTTATAGGTACGCACAATTTTAATTCCCATAGCGGATAACAGTTTCATATCCTCCTTGAGTTCATTTATTGTAGGTTCTATATCATGATCTATTTCTCTATAGCCACCATAGGAAATCGCCAAATATTTTGGATTACCTAAAATATCTTTTGCACTTAAACTTGATTGTTCTTTCACTGTATTTGTATTGCTTTCTTTTTTAGTAGTGTTTTTACATGAAAACGCAAGAACTACTACAAATAAGTAAACAATTATTTTCGTAAAATTTTTCATATTTACCTATTTTCTTAATGATACAACAATTTGATTGATCTCTCCAGTTCTGCCAAAAACTTTATTACTTGTCTCTGCATCTAAGCTTAGTTTTTCAAATTCAACTGACAATCCAGCATTAAAAACAACCTGTAAATGTTCCTTCTCTGCTTTTTTGTAAATGATTGGAATTTGACAATAGGTGAAACAAAGCGAATTTTTTTCCAATTCAATTTGTTTTGTCTCTTTGTTTATATCCGAATATGTGAAAATTGCAGATTCCTTTAAGAATTCATCCACTCTCAATAAACGCGGATTAAATAATAACTTTCCATCCTCAACAAAAACGCCTAATTCACCAAAACGACTTAAAATATCCTCTTTTACTTGCCCGGTCATTCCTGGCTGTTGCGCTCCTTTTCCTCCTGGGGTATGAGAATAGGGATCGGTAGGAAATGCACCATACAATTCAGGTGATTTATGCACTCCGATTCCCTCGTTAATTTCGTAATAATGATCTAACAATTTGCCTATGGTAACTTCACTTTCTTTATTTGAAACAGCCGTCAAACAGGTTTCCTGAACACTTAATAACAATTTAGAAACCATGTGCCAGTAAATAGAACCCAATCCTTCGTAACCAAAGAAAGTACCTGATCTTCCTGTAAATGATTTATGATTAAAAATTTCTTCAAAAATGGCCAATGCCAATTCAGTATCCTTTTCAATTAATGTCTGATATTTATCTTCAGGCAATTGAGAAAGTGCCATTTTAAGGCTGTTTGCATTGTTGAAATTTCCATTGAAATGGTAGTTTCCTAATATATCTTTTTGAATAATTTGTGTATTTCCATCTTTTAAAAGTTGCTGAAACAATTCAGATTTTTGAACCATTTTTGAAGCAATGTTGTTTTTATCATTAAATCTAGGAAGTTCTTTGTTTGGATATAATATATAACTGTACTGATCGGGTCTAAATAACGCACTGCTTTTTAAGGCATTTAAAAGCTCTAAAGAATCGGTGCCGGAAATATAACCAGAACTTAAAACAGCAACCTGACCTTCCAGCATTTCAGGTAAATATGAAATTGATATCTCTTGATCATTTTCAACAGTCATTAAATTGTACGCATGGTACAAATTATCCGCTCGTTTATTAGCGTGAATTGAATGATCAATAAATTGAAGCGTTATTTGGGTAAAGTTTATTAAATCTATTTTAGAAATAGTTTCTTTATTGCTTGAAAACCCGTTTTCATAAACAGTTGTTCTAAATTTGCTTCCGGCATTTGCAACACCATCTAACACTGTTTTTCTATCCTTATCTGAAATTTTTCCAGTCAATAATTTCTTGTTTTTATCTAAAGTTGACACAACTTCATTAAAAAACAATGCCAATTCCTCGGAAATTTCAACTGTTTCCAAAGCTGTATTTGAAATAATTTCATTAAAAAATTTCAAGAAACGTCTTAAGTAACTTAACGTTACCATAGAAACACCATTTCCTACCAATGCGTTATTGGCATCATTCCATTCTGGCCGTTGTGTATTCATCCAAATTCCTGCTTCCGGAATAAAGTTTGAAACTTTTGCCAATATAGTTGCCAATAATTTTTCAATTAAATTTACTTTGTAAATAAAATAATTTTCATCTCTTAGCAAAGCTCCATCTGCGCCTAATTCTTTCTTTTTTCGGTTGATTTCTTCATCCAATGCTTCATCAAATTCAATAGTATCTTTTGGATTTGCCAGAATAGCTTCATAATTTTTTATTTTATATGGAACATTGGCATAGACAAAAATTTCCTGATTAAAGTAACTGGCTAATTTATTTGGATAATGTTTTTCTATGATTTCTAAAAACTTTAATAAGTAAATAATTTGATGATCTCCCCAATAACCAATATAGGACCAAGGATTGTCTGGTTCAATGGTTTCCCAATCAAATCCATCTTTTGTAACACGATATGGATTGTAACCATCAAATGTTGTGGCGTTTAAAAACTTATGAATCATACTTTCAGTAAACCCAGGATATGAATGCGCTAAGGCTTCCCAGTTTTGAAAAATATCTCTCCAGTTGCCTTCATAGTCCAATATTTTTGAGCCATCAACTTCACTTCTTGTATTGATAGAAAATTTATTCCAAGGTCTGCTTGGGTCTCCGTGTCGTCTGCTAAATTTCAAAGGCATATACTCAAAACAAAGTCGTTTGAAATTTTTATCAACATCTTTTTCTGCCAATTTCTGTAAATCACTTAATGTAAACAATTCAGGAAGTTGCTCTAAAATTTCTACTTTCTTTTTGTAAACTTTTTTATTGGCATTTGCCATGTATTTTTTAAAATCCGATTTTTCAATTTGATAATTATCATCAAAAATACCACCACGCATAATATTAAAAAGCGTGTTTGCAAAATGCCTTGTATTTTGCAGTTTATCGGCTGTTAATTGCACACCATCAGCGGCACCATTAAGTTCTAACAATTGTTTTGAACCTAATTGTATATCTTCTTGAACCAAAGCAATTAAATTCGGTTCATTTTTAATTATTTCTTTAATTTGAACAATGGAAACTATGGACTTATTCACATCTGCAATAATTCTCCAGTTTTTTTCAGTTTCAGCTTCTATGGTTAATTCTGCACAAATAAAATAAGCGCCTTTTTCTGCTTTAATATCAATTTCTTGTTGAATTTCTTTTCCTTTTCTAAAATTATCCAATTGCAATGAGGATAATAAATAAGTTGGATTTTTAAGCCCAAAAGACCAAACTATGTTTGCTTTCAAAGCTTCACTAGGTTCTGCTTTATCAACAATAATGGCACTTAAAGCAAAAATTCCCAACCCTGAATCAGTTTCTAACTCACATTTTTTATAAGCATCAACCAAATTACTGCTTGCATTTTGTAAATCTGCTGAAACTCCATAAGGCAATATATTTTGAAGGCCATCTAATACAGTAAGCCGAATTGTTTTGTTTGTATTATTAACTAAGGTTGATTTTTTTACAAAACCAAATTTGTCACTTGAATTCCATTGATATTTATAAGTAACTCCTAAATCGTGATTAATTTCTTCAAAAATAACTTTGTTTCCATAGTCGTTTTTGTATAAATTTCTACTTATTTTATAAACACCTTCATATCTTTTTGAAAATGGTTCCCATAAATATGTTTTATCTTCAGTATGAACCTGAACAACTGTTTTACTTCCTGTAATTTCAGCCGATTCGGTTATTTTATCATCTGTATAATAAGGGAATAGTGCATTGTTGCTATCTTTTCTCCCTGCAGAAAGTCCTCCATTACTGGATAAAAACATCCAATGATTTGAATTGCTTACAATACTCATGAAAAAAGGTCTCATTTCATCTACATTCGAAATTTTGTAATAACTTTCATCTCCAATCATTACCAATTTACCTTTTACTTCATTTGCCCCAAAAGAAGCTTCCTTATTTCCTATATACATTGTATTTTGTTTACTCATTTTGTATTCAATTTTAATCTAAAACCTTGCGAAATTTATGTGTAAGGTTTTCACTTTTTATTTTTTACAATAACTTAATTGTTCTCGATACGATTTTCTGTCGAAAATCGCCTTAATTTACGAAAAATTGTCTTTCTATCTTTAATTTACTTTAAATGGAATGTTGGCAGTAGCAGCATGTGGCTGTCCGTCATCAACATATCCAAATAATCTATATGCTCCTTTTTCTGTTGGAGCATTAAATTTTAGTTCCCCGCCATGAGTGCTTATTATTTTGAATTTAACAGCATTAGGTCTATTTTCAAAATCGCCTCCATCTTTCAAATCAGTGCTTTCCTTTAAAATTTCCCAATGATAATTTAACGTATCATTTTCAAAATCTTGAATTTTTAAACTTGCCAAACTTTCTTCATTTGTTTCTAACACTACATTTTGATAAGCGGTGTTATTATTGATTGTAAACGACTGAATTTGAGGTGTTCTATTTTCAGGCCATGTTCCATTCCATAAATAGTGCATCACATCAACCGATTCGGTTTCTTTCCCATCTTCTAAAAAAATACCGTACCAAGTTGGTGTGCGCTCTTGTTTTTGACCCCAAAGGAATACATACGAACCAATGCACTGCAAAGAATCGGCTTCAATTGCTGTTTTATATCTTTTTAAATAATTTGAAGCTTTTAAAGTACTGTTTTCCTCAATTGGCGCACCCCATTCTGTTTTTGGAACTTCCCAGTGTCCTGTTGCGCCCCATTCTGTAATCATGTATGGTCCTTCCCATCCAAAATCTTTAATCATTTTAGGCAGTTCATTTATTTTACCATACATCTGTATAGAAAGCAAATCTAAGTCAGTGCAACGTTCTTTAATTAAATCGATTTCGCGTTGAGAAATTCCAGCCAAGGTGGTTGTGGTTAAATGATTGGTATCAACTTCATGAATCATTTTAGAAATATCATTTACAGCATCCCAAACTTTAGGATTGGTAGCACGTAAATTTAATTCGTTACCTATTGCCCAAATCATTAAGGCCGGATGGTCTTTTAATGCCAATACTTCTTTTTTAATGCGCTCAAATTGTTCTTTTACTGCAATCGAATCATTATAATCGAATCCATGTCGTTCTCTGCCAACTTCAATGCCCATAGTGACCATTAAGCCATTTTTTTGAGCTTCATCTAAAACTTCTTTACCAGATTGTTGCCCATTCCCGGTTCTCCAAGTTCTAAAGGAATTGCCTCCATGTTTTGCAACTGAAACTATTTTTCCAAATTCCAAACCAGCACCTTTAATGTAAAAAGGTTTATTATTTACATATAATTGAAATTTTCCATCAATGCTTTTTAATTCAACTTTTGCAGGTGTATTTTCGGTACTCATTGGTGCTATTTTTGATTCTTTTGCATCGCAACCAAGTATTAAGGTGATACAGAAAACAATTGGAAATATGGATTTTAAAATATTGTTAATCATTATTTAATTTTTTACTAAATCAATTTCAATTTGTTCTAAAGATTTTCCTTTTGTTTCCGGTAATATTTTTAGGAGGATAAAGAACCCAAATAATGCAATAACTCCAAAAATCAAGAAACTCATGGCATTTCCAAAGTTTGACAATTCCCAAGGAAATACCTGTTGAACTACCCAGCTTATAAATGAATTCACAAAACCAATAACGCCAATGGCCAAACCTCTATATCTATTTGGAAATAATTCAGATAGCATTACCCACATTACAGGACCTAAAGAAAATGCAAAACAAGCAATAAATCCTAAAATCCCAATCAATATCAATGTTGCATTTATGTTGGTTGCCGCTTCTAAAATAGTGCCTTCATTTTTTGCATATACTTGATTTCCCAAAGCCGATTTCATATCGTTTTTAAAATCGATATCATTACTGTATTGTTTATTGGCATAAGGTTCTAATAGGCTAGTATCAATTTGCTCAAACTGTGCAATTTCATTTGAAGTAAGCTCATAAGTTGCCTGGTTAAAGCCATAAGCACATACCAATAAACTAATTGCTATTCCTGCAATTCCCACCAATAATAAGGGTCTTCTTCCCATTTTATCAATCAGGAATATCGCAATTACCGTAAAAAATACCGTTGTTAAACTCAGCAATATTCCAGATGCAAAAGAAGCATCTGTTCCAATGCCTGTTTGTTTAAAAATGGAGGTCGCATAAAAATACACAGCATTAATTCCCGTTATTTGTTGAAGGACCCCAAGTACCAAACCAATAATTAATATAAAACGCAATGATGGCTTTAAAAGTTCCAGTATTGAAACCTTTGCATCACTTTTTTGTTCGTTAATATTCTTTTCAATAGTTTCAATTTCTACGTTTGCCAATTCTTCTCCGTGAAGATGATTCAATACTTTTTTAGCTTCTTCAACCATGCTTTTGCCATACAACCAACGTGGGCTTCTCGGTACAAAAAACATAAATAAAAAGTACAGTATTGCTGGAATAAATTCAACGCCCAGCATCCATCTCCAAACATTTTCATCTGTTAAAAAAGAGCTACCAGAAGTGTTTAATTTATTAAAATAATAGTTGCTTAAAAATGCGGCGAAAAACCCAAGTACGATATTCAGTTGTTGAATGGAAACCAGTTTTCCTCTATTCTCTGCTGAAGAAATTTCTGCAATATAGGTTGGCGCTAAAATAAGCGCTGCTCCAAATGCCAGTCCGCCAATCATTCTGGCTATATAGAGCATTTCATATGAAGATGCATAGGCTGAAGCCAAAGCTGAAACTGCATATAAAAACGCCACTACAATCAGTATTTTTTTTCGACCAATGATATCACTTAATCTACCTGATATAAGCATTGCTATCATTGCAGCGAAAGAGGGGGAACTAACTACCCAACCAGTTTGAGCATCATTTAAATTAAATTCCGGACCAGCATATGACATGACACCTGAAATAATTCCGGCATCAAATCCAAATAAAAATCCACCCAAAGAGACTACAAAAGCTATAAATATTACTTTTTTTGACATAATTAAACGGTGTTCATATTTATATTTAATTTAAAATGATGGTTTGAATGGAATGTGCCGGCATCATTAATGTAGTCGTTTTGGTATCAACGGTCAGCATATAATCTATGGCATGATCACTTTGGTTTAAAGCGACCACAACAATACTTCCATCTTCATTTAAAAATGAAGTCGCAATTAAATGGTTTGCCGTTGTTCCTGTTGAAATTCTTTTTGCGCCTGGGCGGATAAATTTTGAGAAATGACCAATATAATAGTAGGAATTTGTATATGTTAATTTTCCTGTTTGTGTATTCCCATGAACAGGGGAGAAGCACAAATTCCCAACATGATTTGGCCCTCCGGTTTCATCTAAGAGAATATTCCAGTCGGTCCAGGCTACCGTTCCGTTATTAAAATCGTTGATCATTGCTTTTCCATAACGTTCCGCTAATTTTGGATCTTCAATTCTGCTTAAATCATATTTTTCATTGGTGCCTTCCGTAAAAATTAATTTTTTATCAGGAAATGTTTCATTTACAGCGGCAACATTTTTATACATTGGTGTGCCGTCTTTCCAGTCTTCATACCAATGAAAACCGGTTCCCCAAACATATTTATTAGCTTCAGGATCACTTAAAATTACGTTTGCACGCTCAAACATCAAATCTCTGTTATGATCCCAGATTATAATTTTTTTATCACCCAATCCTTCCTTTTCCAGGGTTGGACCTAAATTGTTTTTTAAAAAATCACGCTCTTCTTCTGCGGTATAAATACAGGATTCCCAAGTCTGTTTAGCCATTGGTTCATTTTGAATGGTAAGTCCCCAAATTGGAATTCCTTCTTTTTCATATGCTTTTATAAATTTTACATAATAATTTGCCCAAGGCTGGTAAAATTCCGGTTTCAATTTTCCTCCTTGTAACATACTATTGTTTGTTTTCATAAAGGCTGGAGGACTCCAAGGGCTTGCATACATGGTTAGCTTACCACCTGCAGCAGCAATGGCTAATTTTGTAAATGGAATACGAAATTGTTTGTCGTGTTCTATATTAAAGGTTTTTAGTTCTGTATCACCTTCATCAATATAGGTATAGCTTTCGCTTGAAAAATCGCAACTGTGTATAATGGTTCTGGCTAAAGAATAACCAATTCCTTTATCAACACTGAAATAGGATTCCATAAAAAGCTTTTGTTGCTCTTCACCCAATTTATAAAAGGTTTCAGCAGAAGCATCTGTTAATGCAGCTCCAATACCTAAAAATGTTTGATGTAATTTAGAGGTGTTTATAAATATTGATTCTTCAGTCTCTAATGGCTGTTTTATTCCTGAAAATGAAATATTTGCAGCTGTAAGTTGCAGTTTTAAATCACTATTTGTTTCTGTTGTGTAAACCATTGCTGTTTTATTTTTAATCATTATTGGTTTCTCAGCAGTTAAAATAGCTTTTTCTTTTGGTCTACATCCTGTAAATGCAATAAGCAAAAGCAAGATTATTGATATTTTATTCATCTTTTTTATATAATTTATTATGACATTTCTATTACCAAATATAGGTCCCTGCCGAACCACTCTCTAATGATGTTGTTATCCATTTCCCATTGTATTTCATGTTAAACAACTCAGATGTATTGCCATCATTTATTACAATTAAAACTTTTTTTCCATTGGGTGTTTTGAAAGCGACATTGTTTAAATTCCCACTTAAGTTACTCGCAATTCTTATAGAGCCTGCTGGTACAAACTTAGCAGCATGGGCAATAATATAATACCCAACATTTTTATTATAGGATGAACTGCTGTTTATGGTAATCCCTCCTTTACAAGTTGTGCATCCGCCTGGCGTATGAGGTCCAAAAGAAGCATCATTCGCTAAATTCCATTCAAGCGCAGTTTTGCTCCAATTTCTCATAGAACCAATAACCACATTTTTTAAATGCCATTTTAAATCGCCGCCAAAATCACCCGAACTAGCTGTATATTGCTCAGTAAAATATAAATCTTTATCGGGATGTACGTTATGAACAGTTGATAATGCGCTAATATCCCCTGCATATAAATGAAAGGCTGAACCAGCAATATATTGTTTTGCGGCAGGATCGTTTAAAATTGAAATAGGATAGTCAGGTTTGTCGCAATTGTGATCGTAGATAATAATTTTTGTGGCTATGGCAGCTGTTTGAAAAGCAGGGCCAAGATGGTTTTTAATGAATTCAGTTTGTTGTGGAGCTGTCATTAACAAACTTGGATTATTTCCCGGATGCAAAGGTTCATTTTGCACAGTAATTGCGTCAACAGTGATTCCTTGTTCCTTCATTTTTTGAACATATTTAACAAAATACTGGGCATAAACACCGTAGTATTTTGGCTGTAAACTACCGCCAATACTACTATTGTTGTCTTTCATCCAAACTGGCGGAGACCAAGGAGATCCCATTATTTTTATAGCCGGATTGATTGTCAAAATTTCTTTCAAAAGTGGTATTAAATGAACCATGTCAGGAGCAAGGCTGAACTGTGTCAAATTCATGTCAGTTTGTCCTTCAGGCAAATCGTCATAAGAAAAAACGGAATCATCCAAATCAGATGCCCCAATACTTATTCTTAAATAGCTTATAGAAATTGCATTTTCATTTTTGCCAAATAATTCTTGCAATAAGGTTTGTTTTTTATCGGCATTTAACGAATTGATGACTTGGGCGCTTCCGCCGGTAAGGGAAAATCCAAAGCCATCGATAGTTTGAAAAGTTTGAGAATCACTAACTTCAATATTGGCATAAGTATTATAGGCACTTCCAAAAGCCAGAATGCCGGATTGTTTTTGGAGTTTTACAGACTGATCTGCTTTTGTAAGCCAAAAATCCACTTCATTTGTAGCTATTGGTAGTTCAGGCAATGGGTTAGGATCCTCATTATTTTGTTTGCTGCAGTTGTTTAAAGCAATAAAAACAAAAATTAAAATTAGGGATTTCATCATATTAAATATTTTATTTTTCATCATATTAAACATTTTATTTTTCATTTGGTATAATCAAATTAACAAAAGCAGACAAATGAATATGAGGGGGTGTTTTAAATTTTTCGTATCGGCTAAAACAGCATATTTATTAATTTTTAGTTTGTTGTTTTTAGATAAAAAATATAATTTACCATTAAACAGGTAATCAAGAACTAAAAAATATTATTGATAAACCCTTACATAATCAATTTCCATGCTTGATTGTGTAAAAGCAGGGTCAATGGTACCTCCAAAAGTTCCTCCCATAGCTACATTTAAAATCAGGAATTGTTTGGCATCAAAAGGCCAGGTACTGCTATTTTTTGTTGCCGGTTTATACGTGTAATGAACTTTACCATCTACTGAGAATATCATTTTTTCACTCGTCCATTCAACAGCATATACATGAAAAGCAGTTGAAACATCATCCAAAGTTTGTGATCCAACATTTGAAGTGTTGCCGTAACTGGAAGGTGTGTGCATGGCGCTTTGAACAATTCCTTGTCTGTTCCCGGCATGTTCCATAATATCGACTTCTCCGCAATCAGGCCAACCAACAGTTGAAATACTTGAGCCCAACATCCATATTGCCGGCCAGGTGCCTCCACCTTGTGGAAGTTTAGCCCTAACTTCAACTCTGCCATATTTAAAATCAAATTTTCCTTGTGTTTTCATACGTGTTGAAGTGTATTCAGCACCTTCGTAGCTTTCTTTTTTTGCTATAATTTTTAAAATGCCGTTAGCAATCACAACATTGTCTGTTCTGTTTGTATAATACTGTGATTCGTTATTTCCCCATCCGGTTGCACCTATATCATAGGTCCATTTGTTTGTGTTTGGACTGCCTGGAGAGTCAAATTCATCGGAAAAAATAAGTCCGGTATTAACTTTTATGGTAATCGTAATATTTTTTGAAATAAATTTATCGCCTTTGTAAGCTGAAATAAAGACGTTATAATTTGTTATTCCTCCACCAGTATAGGTGTAAGAAATAGTATTGGATGAAGTTTCTATGGTATCTCCGTTTCCAAAATTAATTTTATAAGAAGTGGCATTATCGGCTGAAAAGTTAAAAATAACTACGCCACTGCCATCTCCATTAGGATTGTTAGTGTCTGCCCCGGCAAGATTTGCCGTGAACGTAAGGTTAGAAGGAGTACTTGTGTCAATTGGATCGCTATCATCACTTCCACCTCCACAAGAAAATAAAACAATTGAAAATAATAATACAGTAAGAATAATCTTATGTAATTTGAAAGGAATAAGCATAATAGGATATTTTTTGAAATCTGATATGTTAAATGAAATACAAAAAAAAGAGGGGTGAAGCCACCCCTTCTTTTTTTAATTAATTTTATTCATCTGCAATTAATATTACAAACCAACCATTTCCGTCTGCACCTACAGTTCTTAAACTCATTTCGTTTTCAGATCTGGATAAGATTACATATTTATGGTCACCACCAACATAAAATCCGTGGTATCCAATATTTGAAAATGCCAATGTTTCCTGTCCACCAGGAGCAGACAATGCCCAACTTTCGCTGTAATCATCTAATGCATAAACAGCTTCACCATTGCCATCAGCTGTTAATCCCTGATCACCACCTAAATCCGCAGCCATGGCAGCTAATTTTCCAAAAGTATCACCATTTGTAATGTGGGTAAATGTACCGTCCACATTAAAAATAAACGTATCATCATA
>JAGXIN010000098.1 GCA_024635575.1 Flavobacteriia bacterium | reverse complement strand
TTGCATTGAAGTAAACTCCGTCCTCTTCTTTAGCGCAGGAAAATAAAATTGTGGTTAAAAAAAGTAATGCGAATAATTTTGGGGCTAGAGTTTTCATCTTTTGGGGTTTTGGGGTTAAGGGTTTTTTTAAGCGTATTGGGGGTGATTTATTTTTTTTGGGGTTTTGGGGTTAATGTATCTTTTTAGCTTTCGGGGTTTTGGTTTTAATCTTTTGAACTGGGGGTTATTTGTTTTCTGATGTTGTAAATGTACGCTTTATATTTTAATAAACAAGTAAAAAGTGTAAAAATATTACCATTTGTTGTAAAAAACTTACCATTTGTATGCTAAAAGATGCAATTAGCTCAATTTCAAAGAGTTTGTTGTCGAAATAAATTTACCATTTGTTTTAAAAAACTTACCATTTATTTGTAAAAAACCACATAAAAATCGACAAAAATGTGAAATACTAACTTTTTAAGGGTTGGTTTTTGGTACAAAAAAGCGCAAAGTTTCCTGATTTTTAATAAAAGTATTTTTCAGGTAATTTTAAAAAAATGCGTATTAATTTTTGTTTTACGCAATAAATCAGTTCAAAATAAGAAGGGCCGTTTTGAACATAAATCAAAAAACAGTTGTTTGCGGATAAGACAGATAAAAAAATAATTTAGGAAATCTTATGTCAATATTTATATGTCAAGGAATATTAAAAATCGATTGTATATGAATATCAACCTAATAGACAATTTGTGAATTGTCGTAAAAACTGAACTTAATTTTTGATTTTTGTTCAAAAGGAATCTGAAAAATCAGGGTAAAGAATTACTCATATAATAAATACTTCACTCTTATTTTTTTAAATGCTTCAATTTCGGGTTGCCAAGAATCATGGATTATCTTACTGGCAACTCCTTTTATTATTTGGGCTTTCAGTTCTGTATTCCCTGCATGGGCAGTAAATGTTGCACCAAAAAAGGATTCCGTTTTGGGAGTTTTCTGATAGGCATCAATCAGCCATTCAACCGTAACGGCATTTAACCTTTCTGATTTTTTTAAATTGACACCATAGCAAAGTTTGCGCAGGTGTTTTGGAGATTTCGCACCGGTATTGGATTGTGGTGTATAACTAAATTCACTTTTTGGGAAAAACGGTGCGCCATATTGCTGAAACTGATTTTCAGTTCCCCTTCCGGCGTTGATGATGGTTCCTTCAAAAAAGCCCAGACTCGGATACAAATTGATCGCCTTATTGTTCGGCAGGTTGGGCGAAGGCTTAATGGGTAAATGGTATTCGCTTTGGTGCGTATAGTTTTTCAACGAAATTACAGTCAATGCACAGGTGACTTTATTTTTCAGCCAATATTCACCGTTAATCATTTTCGCATATTCCCCAATGGTCATTCCATATACCAACGGAACAGGGTGCATACCCAAGAAACTTGAATACTCCATTTTTAAAGTAGGTCCGTCAATATAATGCCCGTTCGGATTCGGCCGGTCTAATACGATTAGCGGAATGTCATTTTCAGCGCAGGCTTCCATCACATAATGAAGGGTAGATATATAGGTGTAAAATCGTACCCCAACATCCTGAATATCAAAAACAACAATATCTATTCCTTCCAATTGTTCTTTAGCAGGCTTTTTATTTTTGCCGTATAAAGAAACAATAGGCAAATCTGTTCTTAAATCAAAGCCATCAGTCACTGTTTCGCCGGCATCCGCAATGCCACGAAATCCGTGCTCGGGAGAAAGTACTTTTGTGATTTTTATTTCAAGGGAAAGCAGTGAATCCACCAAATGAATATAACCGTTCTTTTTAAAGATAACACTTGTTTGATTGGCTACAATCGCTATGTTTTTATCCTTCAATAAAGGCAAATAAGCACTCATGTTGTTAGCGCCAACCACAATTTCTTGGGCTTGGGTTGTTCCATTGCCGTCTGGCTTATGGTTGTCAATTGAAATAGGATTTTGTGCTGAACAGGAAATCAGGCAAAAAAACATCAGAAAAATAGGGAAGAAATACGTATTTTTGAGCCGTTTAGAAATCATAGATCAATTTGAATTACGAGTTATTTATTGCAAAACGCATTATTGCCGCCAAGCAGTACAAAAGTAGCATTTCATCACCAATAATAAAAATAGCAATTATCGCCATTGCGATGGGCATGGTTATTATGATGGTCTCTGTGGCAACCGGCATCGGACTTCAGAAAAAAATTCGTGAAAAATTGTCTGGGTTTAACGGACATATCCAAATTTCCAATTTCGACGATAACAATTCTGAAATCACCTTAAATCCGGTCTCCAAAACACAGGACTTTTATCCGGAATTCACCAATATTGATGGCATCAAAAATGTGCAGGTTTTTGCCACCAAGGCGGGAATCATCAGGACCAAAACCGATTTTGAGGGCATTATTTTTAAAGGTGTGGGCGCAGATTACGACTGGACTTTTTTTAAAGAATACCTCACCAAAGGGAAGTTGCCCGATTTTTCAAAAGAAATCTCCAATGAAGTGTTGATTTCTGAAGAAATAGGGAATAGGATGGGCATTCAATTGGGTGATGAATTTAACATCCTTTTTGTAAAAGAAGACCCGGTAAAAGCACCATGGATTCGTGTGGTAAATGTTGTTGGAATCTACAATTCCGGTTTTCAGGAGTTCGATGAAAATTTTGTGATTGCAGATATTCGCCACATTCAAAAAATGAACAGATGGAAAGATAATGAAGTGGGCGGATTTGAAGTATTGCTGAACAATTTCGACGAGATTCAGGAAAAAAGCGACCGGGTGTACCTACAAACCGCATCAACCCTAAACAGTAAAAGCGTTATTGAAAAATACCCGGCCATCTTTGAATGGATCAGCTTGTTCGACAACAATATGTATTTAATTATCGCGATTATGATTTTGGTCGCCGGTATCAATATGATAACTGCTTTGCTGGTGCTTATTTTGGAAAGAACCCAAATGGTGGGCATTCTAAAGGCCTTGGGTAGTTCAAATTTAAGCGTCAGAAAAATCTTTTTGTACAATGCGGCCTATCTTATTTTAAAAGGCTTGTTCTGGGGAAACCTTATTGGACTCACTTTATTGTTTGCACAAAAATACACGGGCATTTTAGCCTTAGACCCTTCAACCTATTATGTAAATACCGTTCCGGTCTATATCGATTTTGGCTATATTGCCTTATTAAATATCGGGACATTGCTTCTTTGTTTGTCTATGCTCATCATCCCTTCCATCATCATTGCAAAAATAAGTCCGGCGAAATCTATTAAGTTCGAATAATTTCAGGCGATAGTAAATAGTAAATAGGGAATAGGGAATAGGGAATAGGTAATAGGTAATAGGTAATAGGGAATAGGTAATAGGTAATAGGGAAGGATTACCAATCCCCAATCCCTGATTCCTCTAGAATAACCGCACGACCACTTTTAAGTTCTCAGTTTTCAGTAAAAAATTTAAAATTTAAAATTCAACATTCCCAATCCCTAATTCCTAATCCCTCATCCCTGATTCCTAATCCCTTTTCAACCAAAATTACTATCTTTACGCCTTCAAACAAAAAAAATGAAACGAGTATAACAAATTTTGATATACAAACGAATGATTAATAGCCAACAGCAGCTGTACCACTAAAAAAATAAAATCTAAACAGATGAAACGAGCATAATAAATTTTGATCTACAAACGAATGATTAATAGCGAACAGCAGCTGTTACCGCTAAAAAAATAAAATCAAAACAGATGAAACGAGCATAATAAATTTTGATATACAAACGAATGATTAATAGCGAACAGCAGCTGTTACCGCTAAAAAAATAAAATCTAAACAGATGAAACGCTTACAACAAAATAATCTAACAGAAAAAAAGAAATATTCTAAGCGTTCCATTTGACAAATAAAAAACAATAAAAAATAACAGATGAATCGAGCATCACAAATTTTGATACACAAACGAATGATTAATAGCGAACAGCAGCTGTTTCCGCTAAAAAAATAAAATTTAAACAGATGAAATACGCTAAAAATATATTGGAAACCATTGGCAACACTCCTTTGGTTAAATTGAATAAAATAGTAAAAGAAATCGATGCTTTGGTATTGGCAAAAGTAGAAACTTTCAATCCGGGCAATTCAGTAAAAGACAGAATGGCCGTGAAAATGATTGAGGATGCCGAAAAGCAGGGTTTATTAAAACCCGGAGGTACCATTATTGAAGGCACTTCAGGAAATACAGGAATGGGACTGGCATTGGTGGCCATTATCAAAGGCTATAAATTGATTTGTGTCATTAGCGACAAACAGTCCAAAGAAAAAATGGATATTTTAAGGGCAGTGGGTGCTGTGGTGGTGGTTTGTCCGACAAATGTAGGTCCCGATGATCCACGTTCTTATTATTCAGTATCAAAACGTCTGTCTGAAGAAACACCAAATTCATGGTATGTGAACCAATATGACAATCCGTCAAATGCTTTGGCACATTATCAACAAACCGGACCTGAAATCTGGGAACAAACAGAAGGTAAAATCACGCATTTTGTTTCAGGCGTGGGCACGGGAGGCACCATTTCGGGCGTTGGAAAATATTTAAAAGAAAAAAATCCGGACATAAAAATATGGGGCATAGACACCTATGGTTCAGTTTTTAAAAAGTTCCACGAAACCGGAATTTTCGACGAGAATGAAATTTACCCTTACATCACCGAAGGTATTGGTGAGGATATTTTGCCTAAAAATGTGGATTTTAGCATCATCGACGGATTCACCAAAGTAACCGATAAGGATGCGGCTGTGTATACGCGTAAAATAGCCAAAGAAGAAGGGATATTTGTAGGGAATTCCGCAGGTTCCGCAGTGAAAGGCTTGTTGCAATTAAAAGAACATTTTACAAAAGACGATGTGGTGGTGGTGCTTTTTCATGATCATGGCAGCCGATATGTAGCAAAAATATTTAACGACGATTGGATGCGGGAGCGTGGATTCCTTGATGATGAAAAAAAGGTGGCCATTGATTTAATAAGAGACCGGATAGATAGCCCTTTGATTACCATAAAAACGGAAGAATTGGTGTCTCATGCCATAGATCGCATGCGCAATCACGACATTTCCCAAATACCCGTAACGGATGTGGACGGATTTGTGGGTTCTGTGGACGAAAGTGTTTTATTTCGTTTGTACTTCGCCGATAAGGACATCGCCAGCAAGCCTATTAAAGAGGTGATGCGGGCTCCTTTTCCAATTGTGACAAGCGAAACTTCTATCGATAAGATTTCAAAACTAATCAATAGGGACAATGGTGCTGTTTTGGTTGATTTAGGTAACAACAAATTTCATATCATCACCAAACATGATGTGGTTAGGGCGATTCAGTAAGGCGTTGTGAGTTTCAAATTATTGATTGTAAAGGTTTATAAATAAAATTCACCTTTAAAATAAAAATTAAAAGTCTATAAAAAAAACGGCCAACACCAATCAGGAAAATTTAATGGAAAAACATAAGTTTGATATTTAAAATGCCAATCTTTAAAACATAAATATATGCTTGTGATTAAATTATCTTAAACGGCGTAATTACAACTTCAAAATAATCTTTTCTATTTGAAATATTAAATAATTTTTTAGATAGCTGAAGTTCTCCTTCTGTATAAGGGTAAGCAGTAATAGGTTCAATACAAAGCATATTGGGCACTTCAGTCCATAACATAAAGTTGTTGAATCCTTCCGTTTTAATGCCAATATTAAAACCTTTGGTTTTAATCAATTTAATTTCTTGGGTATTTAAAACAGGATAAGCTGTTGATCCGCCATCCATTATTTTTTGAAGAGTAACTTCTTGCGACTTTGTTTTACAAATTTCGGTTTCGTTTCCGGATAAGTTGAATGCCGGATGATAACCCAGCATAAACGGCATTCCTTTTTCAGCTTCAATCTCAAAAGTAATTTTTAAGGAATGGTTTGATAATTTGTATGATTTTTGAAGCGGAAATCATAAGGCCAAAATAGTTTTTCCCTAGGGGATTTTTTCGGGAATTTTGAATTTTTTATGGATGAATTTGCATTGTACTCCTTTTGGAAAACGGCAAAATATGCGCCATTTTCCATGAAGCTATAGGTTAACTCCCTCAAAAGTCCATGCTGATCCTGTATAGCGTCCCCTTTTGGTGTTGAAACCAAAAAATTATTTGCATCGGTTGGGCCAATGACCGGAAACATTTCTGTATCAGAATTCCGCCAGCCTGGTTGTCCTTTTTGATGAATCAGTTCCTCTTTATTTTTTAAAAAGCTGATCAGTTCGCCTTTATCAATTTTAATGATGGAGTTCTTGTCTGGGCTAATTAAAATGAGGGGTTCCATGATGAATTGTTAATATTTTAATTTTTAATAATTTAGTATCAAGTATCAAGTATCAAGTATC
>JAGXIN010000097.1 GCA_024635575.1 Flavobacteriia bacterium | reverse complement strand
TGGCTTCCCCTCACATCTGTATGCGCACCAATTTCGATGGCCATATCAGGGTGTTTTTTCATAATATTTACAACATTATTTAGTTCATTAGCTGCACTAGGGCGAATATTCCATTTATCGAAATCAAAATAAATTGGCTTGATTTTGATTTGAGTTTTATCATTTTCTACAACAACCTCTTTTTCAACATCCTTATATGATTCCATAAATAGTGGGATGTTTTTTTCTAAATCTTTTTTTGAATCTATTGAAAACTCAACTTCAGAAGAAAGGTATAGTTTATGCGATCCACGAATTTTATAACTTTTATTGTTCTCAATGTCAAATGAATAAGAAGCATCTTCACCAACAGTCATTTTGGAAATTAAATTATTGTTATGATCAAATAAAGAAACCAATGCTCCTGATATAGGTTCTAAACTATTTTTATCCTTAACCAGACCCTTTACTGCATAAATTTTCTTTTGGGTAAATCGGTAGATGTCATCATCACCTTGGCCACCTTTTCTGTTTGACGAAAAATAGCCTATTTCATTTTCTTCATCAATCACAAAAGCAAAATCATCTAAATTGCTGTTAATGATGTTGCTTAAATTTATAGGTGTAGAAAATTTTTCATCAGAAATTTTACTTTTGAAGATATCCAATCCACCCAAACCAAAATGGCCGTCGGAAGCAAAATACAAAATATTTTTAGCGCTTACAAAAGGAAATTGTTCCAGATGTTCCGTATTGATTTTTGATCCTAAATTTTTTGGAGTGCCATAAGTTCCATCAGCATGAATGTCCGCAACAAACAAATCAAATGAACCGATCGTTCCCGGCATGTCGGAAGCAAAATACAGTTGTTTTTCATCTGGGCTGAGCGCAGGATGTTCAACAGAATAACCATCACTATTGAATGGAAGTTCCATAATGTTTGTCCACTCATCATTGATAAATTGGGCTTTGTATATTTTTAATTGCGTCACTTTATCTTTATCACGAATTTTTTTGCCTGAAGCGTAATTATTCCTTGTGAAATACATTGTTTTTCCATCCTTTGTAAATATGGCATTTGATTCATGCATTTTAGTGTTGATGTTTCCCGAAAAAGGAACAACATTTTTTAAGTCATGGTTTTCATCAACATCAGCCTGATATAAATCAAGGTAAGGCTGATTGTTCCAATCGTATAACGGTCCGTTATTTCTTGTTGAGGCAAAAACAACTTTATCTCCAAAATAAGAAGCTCCAAAATCGGAAAATTTCGAATTAATGGAAACTTCATGAACGTTATACGGTTTTATAATTTCACTGTTTAATGCTTCAAAAGACGGCAGTGTTTCTTGCTTTTCAGCAGGTGCTATTTGTTTTCTTTTCAAATATTCTTGGTACCATATATCAGCTTCTTTAAATTCTTTAACGCCTTTTAACGCCTGGGAATATCGAAATAGATAGTTTGCGTCAACATTGGATTCATTAGTTTGAAGCAATATTTTGTAATATAGTACAGCCTCTTTCATATTATTGGTAAAATAATAAGAGTCAGAAAGTTTTTCTAAAACATCCTGTGATTTAGGTTCTTCATTTAAAAACAATTCTGCAGCGTCTAAATACGCTCTTTTTTCAAATAAATGATTTGCGCGTTTTAAATTTTGCGCTACAGAGAGTTGTATTGAAAGCGGAAGAATTAAAATTATAAGTAGTATTTTTTTCATTTTGACAATTGTTTTTGTTAAAAGAATCTTGGGGATTTATCATAACCTTTATTAAGGCCCAAAATGTCTATATCATATAAAATAAATATTTCATGTGAGCCAGAACTAAATGGACCAAGATTGGAAATAGTATGGTCATAAGCATAGCCAATTCGCAGTTCAGGAGTGGCTTTAAAATTTACCATTCCGCTAAATGCATCATCCAATCTGTAGCCAAGGCCAAATTCAATTTTATCGGCAAATAAAACATTGGCAGTTAAATCAAGTGTAATAGGCGCTCCTTTTACTGCTTTCGCCATAAATGCCGGCTTAAATTTGAATAAATCACTGAGTTCAAAAACATAGCCTCCCGTAAGATAGGTGTGTGCTTGTTCAGTGCCTTGATATTTACCATTATTTCTATCGAGATGTTCTGCATCTAAAATTGCAGGAATGGATAACCCTATATAATAATTGTTGGTATTGTAATAAACACCGGCTCCAACGTTAAAAAACGATCTATTGATGTTTTCGGCAAAATCAGGATCTGTGAAGACATCGCCCGATTCCAAAACAAATCCATTGAAATTGACATCAAAAAAAGTGACTCCAGCTTTTAAACCGAAAGACAATGTGCCGTTTTCTTCTAAATCTAATTTATAGGCAAAATCGGCATAAAGATCATTTTCTTTTACCACGTCACCAATATTGTCGCTCACCAGGGAAAATCCAACTTCAACTTTTTCATTAATTGGTGCGTGTACAAATATATTGGATGATTTAGGTGCGCCATCTGCACCAACCCATTGGGTTCTGTGCAATGCGCCCAAATTTACAATCCCAATATTTCCGGTTGTATATGCTGGATTTACAACACTCATATTGTACATGTATTGCGTGTATTGTGCATCTTGTTGAGACCACATCACTACGGTTGTCATAAGTGCAATAAATATTATTAGTATATTTTTCATTTTCTAAGTATAAAATGTATTTGTTTAAACTATTGATTATCTGCTTAAATATAATCTTCGCTGAATAGGTTTTCTATCGTTTTTGTTAAAATAAATAACAAAGTAATAAACGCCGGCCGGCGACAATTCTCCATCACCATTTAATCTTCCGTTCCAATCCGATTTTGCGGCACTGGAAGTATAAACTAAATTACCCCAACGATTAAAAAATTCAACTTTAAAATTTGGATAAAGTTCTCGAAGATTGGTTATTTTAAATGTATCATTCACGCCGTTTCCGGTTGGTGAAAAACCGTCATAAATTACCACATCATAAGCATCACAAGCTTCTAAAGAAACGGTTACTTCAAGCGGGTTTATACTTTTGCAACCATTAATGTCAGTTTCTATAGCGTAATAGGTTTCTCCCTCAGCCAATGCGACAGATGCATTTAAAAGATTTCCATCTGGATAGGAATCATACCAAGAAATTGTGCCTCCATTGTTTGAGGAAACATTCAAGTTTAGGTCGGCAATAGTTGGATTGTCAATTTTACAAAATTCGTTTCCAAGTGAAATTAACGTTGGTGTTGCAATGGCCGTAACGTTAACGTTGACAACAACTCTTACAGAACTTTCACATCCTGTTGTGGTATTCGATTGAACTGCCCAATAAGACGTCCCATCAATTAAAAGACTTGTATTGGCCAATGGCGTAGTTTCTGTTTCAGAAGCATACCAAATAATATTGTTTCCTGATGCTTCCAAATTTTCAACAGTTGGAAAATCAGACGCACAAAATGTTTGAGAAACATTGGCAATTGACACCGGAGGAACATCAGTAATTGAAACAGCTACCATAATACGAACAATACTTTCGCATCCAGTAACAACATTTAAATTAGCTGCCCAATAATCTTCTCCATCAATCAATAAATCCGCTGTATTTAAAGGTGTCGTTGAAGTTTCTGCATCAAACCATAAAATGCTGGATTCATTAACTTGTAAATTTGCAATGGTTGGGTTATCCGCCACACAAAATGCCTGATTTACTTCAGAAGTTGTTGGTGTTGGTGGATTTATTACACTTACATTAACCACCAATCTTGAAGCACTTTCACACCCAGTAATCGCATCTGTCTGTGTTGCCCAATAAGGTGTGCTATCTGTCAATAAATCTGTTGAATTTAAAGGTGTTGTTGAAGTTTCTGTATTGTACCAAAGTATTCCGTTTCCGCTAGCACTTAGATCTGCAACGGTTGGGGAATTTGGAAAATAATCTTTTACACAAAACGACTGATTGATTTGAGTGGTTGTTGGAGGTGGAGTACTAAAAACTGTAGCTCTTACCACCAGTCTTGAAACACTTTCACAGCTTGAGGCTGGTTCAGTTTGGCTTGCCCAATAATCTTCACCGTTTATTAATAGGTCTGTTGTGTTTAATGGTGTTGTTGATGTTTCAGTGTCATACCAAAGAATCCCACTTCCACTTACGCTTAAATTTGCAATAGTGGCGTTTTCAATTTCACAAAAAGTTTGTGTAACGGATGTTGTAGTTGGTGGAGGCGTGGTAATTACGGTAACGTTAACAACAAGCCTTCCGACACCTTCGCAACCAGTAGCTGGTTCTGTTTGACTCGCCCAATAATCTTCACCATCAATCAAAATATCAGTTGAATTTAAAGGTGTTGTTGAAGTTTCTGCATCAAACCATAAAATGCTGGATTCATTAACTTGTAAATTTGCAATGGTTGGGTTATCCGCCACACAAAATACCTGATTCACTTCAGAAGTTGTTGGTGTTGGTGGATTTATTATACTTACATTAACCACCAATCTTGAAGCACTTTCACACCCAGTAATCGCATCTGTCTGTGTTGCCCAATAAGGTGTGCCATCTGTTAATAAATCTGCTGAATTTAAAGGTGTTGTTGAAGTTTCTGTATTGTACCAAAGTATTCCGTTTCCGCTTGCACTTATATCTGCAATGGTTGGGGAATTTGGCAAATAATCTTTTACACAAAACGACTGATTGATTTGAGTGGTTGTAGGGGGTGGAGTACTAAAAACTGTAGCTGTAACCACCAGTCTTGAAACGCCTTCACAGCTTGAGGCTGGTTCAGTTTGGCTTGCCCAATAATCTTCACCGTTTATTAAAAGATCTGTTGTGTTTAATGGTGTTGTTGATGTTTCAGTGTCATACCAAAGAATCCCACTTCCGCTTACGCTCAAATTTGCAACAGTGGCGTTTTCAATTTCACAAAAAGTTTGTGTAACGGATGTTGTAGTTGGTGGAGGCGTGGTAATAACAGTAACGTTAACAACAAGCCTTACAGCGCTTTCGCAACCAGTAGTTGGGTCTGTTTGACTCGCCCAATAGTCTTCACCATCAATCAATATATCCGTTGTGTTTAAAGGGGTTGTTGAAGTTTCTGCATCATACCAAAGTATTCCGCTCCCGCTCGCACTTAATTCTGCAACAGTTGCATTTTCAATTTCACAAAAAGATTGATTGACTGATGTTATAGTTGGTGGAGGAGTTATAAGAATAGTTGTAGTTATTACTAATCTGACAGCACTTTCACATCCTGAAGTGGGATCAGGAAGTGCGCCCCAATAATCTTCACCGTTTAACAATAAATCCGATGTATTTAAAGGTGTTGTTGAATTTTCGGTATCATACCAATTTATATTATTTCCAACAGCACTTAAATTTGCAATTGTGGCATTTTCAATTTCGCAAAAAACCTGTGCGGCATTAGCAGTCGTTGGCGAAGGTACCTTTATAATGGTAACTTCAACATTTGCTGAAGCATCTGGACAAACGCCTAAAATGCTTGAAACTGTATATGTATATGTGCCTTCTATATTTGTTCCGGGCTCAAAAGTCCCTAAATAACCACCTGTTAAAACACTTGGGCCTGTCCAGATTCCTGTGGTATCTGGAGTACCTCCAAGCGAACTAAATAAGTCTGTGGTAACTAAATCCGCTTCACATTCAAGAAATTCACTGCTTTCACCGGCATTTGGAGCTGCATCTAGAACCACTGTTGTTTGAGCCCGACCTGTACTTACACATGGGAAAGACACTTCAGCTACCCAATAATCTTCTCCATCAATTAATGGTGTTGATATTTTTAAAGGTGTTATTGAAGTTTCAGATGCATACCAAAGAACAGAGGATCCTGAAGATTTTAAATTACCTACTATTGCAATTGGAGGATAGCAGAAAGACTGAATCGGATCAGTAGTGGGAGTAGGAGGATCAATTAATTGAACTGTTGTGGGTAAACGGTCACTGGTACAACCATTTTCAGTTTGTTGCACCCAATAGGTTTGTCCGTCCTCAATAAGTTGTGAAAGCAAAAGTTGATTTCCGCCTGTTTGGGCATCATACCATTCTAAATTTTGTCCAGTTGCGCTTAAATCGTCGATTGTTGGATTGTCTATGGCGCATTTTCCAACTGAGACATCAACGTTTGTCGGGAAGTCACCATAAATTGTAACGGTCACAGCCAATCTGCTTGTGCTGCAACTGCCACCTGAAATATCATCAGCGTAATAAGTTGTGCCATCAACAAGAAAATCGATATCACTGTAAAATTCGCCTCCAGAAGGCGCATCATACCAAAGTATGTTGGCACCCGTGGGAATTAAATCTGCAATAGTGCTATTATCTGTTTTGCAAAAAACTTGAGACGCATCTCCAGTAGGGGTAGGGTTTGTGCATTGCGAAAAAGTTGTGTTATAGGTAAAAGACAAGAGTATCAGAACTATAAGCGTAATTTTTTTCGACAATAGAAATTTTTCTTTTTCCATTAATTTAAAGTTGGTTAATTTTTAATTGCATCAACAATGATTGTTGATTCCAAGTATAAATGTAATAATTAATCTTTCAATTTTAGGAGTTAAAGTGAAAATATTTGAGTTAAGAAATCAATTCAAAAGAATGAGAGGTTGTTTTTCTCTTTTTTTTAATAGTTTTCTTACATTTGAGTTCATAAAAAAGCTTTACATGAACATTCATTTTATTGCAATTGGCGGAAGCGCCATGCACAATTTGGCCTTGGCATTACATCAAAAAGGAGATATAATAACAGGAAGCGATGATGCGATTTTTGAACCGTCAAAATCCAGATTAAAAAACAAAGGTTTGTTGCCGAAAGAAGGGGGTTGGTTTGAAGAAAAAATTACACAGAAATTAGATGCAGTAATTCTCGGAATGCATGCAAAATATGACAATCCAGAGTTGTTGGAAGCAAAAAGATTGGGACTTAAAATATATTCTTATCCCGAATTTTTATTTGAACAATCTAAAGATAAAACGCGTGTGGTTATAGGTGGATCTCACGGAAAAACCACAATCACCTCTATGATTTTACATGTGCTCAACTATCATGAAATTGCAGTTGATTATATGGTTGGTGCTCAGCTGGAAGGTTTTGACACAATGGTGCATTTAACTTCAGAAAATGAATTTATGGTGTTGGAAGGTGATGAATATTTATCGAGCCCAATTGATATGCGCCCAAAATTTCATTTGTACAAACCCAATATTGCCCTTTTAAGTGGAATAGCCTGGGACCATATCAATGTTTTTCCGACATATGAAAATTATGTAGAGCAGTTTTCAATTTTTGTAAACTCAATGACCAATGGTGGTATTATGGTGTATAATGAAGAAGATGAAGAAGTAAAAAAGGTGGTGGAAGAAGCCTCAAATCCAATTCAAAAATATCCGTATCAAACACCCAATTACCGAATTGAAAATGGCACGACATCTATAGAAACTTCTTTAGGTGATTTGCCTTTGGAAATTTTTGGAAAACACAATTTACAAAATTTGGCAGGAGCAAAGTGGATTTGCCAGCATATGGGGGTTGATGAAGGCGATTTTTATGAAGCGATTGCCAATTTTAAAGGTGCCAGCAAGCGTTTGGAAAAAATTGCAGAAAGTGAATCAACATTGGTTTTTAAAGATTTTGCGCACTCACCAAGTAAAGTAGAAGCCACGACAAATGCAGTAAAAAATCAGTATGCCGATAAAAAATTGCTGGCTTGTTTGGAGTTGCATACTTACAGCAGTTTAAATGCTGAATTTTTAAAAGAATATAGAGGTGCCTTGAAAAGTGCCGATAAAGCCGTCGTTTTTTATTCCCCGCAGGCCGTTGAAATAAAACAACTCGAAAAAATAACCGAACAACAGATTAGAGATGCCTTTGAACGCGATGATCTGGTTGTTTATACAAATCCAAGAGAATTTAAGGAGTTTTTATTCCATCAAAATTTTAAAAACACCATTGTTTTGTTAATGAGTTCAGGCAATTATGGCGGATTGGATTTTGATAAATTTATAGCCTTAATTTAATTTTTATTCCAAAAGAAAGGCGTAAACAAGATAAGAACCGTAAATAATTCCAGCCTTCCAATCAACATTAAAAATGAACAAAACCATTTTGCAGGTATGGATAAGTGCGCATAATTATCTACAGGGCTTAATGATCCAATAGCTGGGCCGATATTTCCAAGTGATGATGCAGCTGCACCAATTGCCGACATAAAATCCAATCCGAAAAGCGTTAAAATTATTGAACCAACAATAAAAATAAGCATATACAATATAAAAAAGGACAATACATTATATATAATGGTTTTTGGAACGCCACTTCCATCATAACGAACAGGAATTATGGCGTTTGGATGCAATAATTTTTTAAATTCATAAAAGCTGCTTTTTATCATAATCACTTGTCTAACAATCTTGATTCCTCCACTGGTTGAACCTGCCGATCCTCCAATAAAAAACAGTGAAAATATGAGCATTGTTGCAAAGGAACTCCACATAGTATAATCAGCTGTGACAAAACCGGTTGTAGTCAATATTGATGTCACCTGAAAAGCAGCATGCCTAAATGCGCTTTCAGTTTCACCCCACGGTTTTGGATGATTAATGATTGTTGCTAAATTTGGGTCTGGATAGTTTATAATTAAAACAGTTATTAAAATTGTTAAACCTATTGTTCCAAAAAAGAAGTATTTAAATTCCTCACTATTAAATACTTTATAAATTTTCCCTTTTAAAACAAAGTAAGTCAATACAAAATTGGTTCCTGCAATAAACATAAATGCAGTTATAATGTATTGTATAATTGGTTGCCCATTCCAATAGGCAACACTTGCGTTTTTTGTTGAAAATCCACCTGTACTCATTGTGGCCATAGCATGATTAATGGCGTCAAACCAGTTCATTCCCGCAATTTTGAGCAGCAAGAATTCAGTAATGGTTAACGAAAAATAAATAATCCAGAGTCTCTTTGCGGTTTCTGTAATTCTTGGGTGCATTTTATCAGCCGATGGCCCTGGTGCTTCTGCCATAAAAAGCTGCATCCCTCCAATTCCCAACATCGGTAAAATCGCAACTGTTAACACAATAATTCCCATACCACCAATCCAATGTGTTGCGCTACGCCAAAATAAGATGCCTTTTGGCATTACTTCAATATCGGTTAAAATAGAAGCCCCGGTTGTGGAATATCCTGAAAGAGTCTCGAAAAACGCATCGACATAAACTGGAATGGTACCCGTAAAAACGTAAGGTAAAGTTCCGGTAAACGTAAGCATCAACCAACCCAAAGTTACAATAAGATACCCTTCTTTTTTTCCGAGACTTTTTTTTGCATTTCTATTGAAAAACCACAGTAAAAAACCAATGGCAATTGTTGTGATTCCTGCTTGTAAAATTCCCCATTTTTCAAATTCGTCATAATAAATGCTAAAAGGCACCGCAAATAACATAAATAGGCCATTTAGCATAGAAGTTAATCCCAGAAAGCTAATTATTATCTTAATATTGAGATTTTTCATCATTAGTTAAATAGCTTTTCAACCAATTGAATGGCTTCCGGCAAACAAAAAACCACAGCTTTGTCTCCCGCTAAAATTTGAAAATCACCAAAAGTCATATGCGCGACTCCATCTCTAATTACACCGCCAAAAACGGCTTTTCGGGTAAGATTCATATCCTTGATTAATTTTTTTGTCACCAAAGAATTTTCCTTTACTCTAAATTCTAAAACTTCAGCATCAACATTGTGAAGGTTTGCAAGTTTTAGGACTTCACCTTTACGAACATATTTAAAAATGGCGCTTGCCGCCAATAATTTTTTATTGATTAAGGTGTCAATTCCTATGGTTTGAGAAATATTGATATAATCCATATTTTCAACCAAAGCAATTGTTTTTTTAACGCCTTTAGATTTTGCTACCAGACACGACATAATATTTGTTTCAGAATTGCCGGTTACTGCTATAAAAGCATCCATTTCTGAAATGTTCTCCTCTTCCAGAAGTTCAACATTTCTCCCGTCTCCCCAAATAACTAAAGCATTGGGTAATTTTTCGGCAACATCTTTTGCTCTTTCTTTATCTATTTCAATTAGTTTAACGTTAAAATTGCTTTCACATAAATTTCTCGACGATTTAATACCAATTTTACCGGCACCTAAAATCATCACATCTTTTACTCTAAAAGGAGTTTTCCCCATAAGTGTATAAAGTTTTTTTATACTTTCTTTCGGGACTGAAACATAAATTTGATCTTGAGAGCGATAAACAGAGTTACCTCTGGGAATGATAGTTTCGCTACTGTTTTCAGGTTTAATGGCAATGGTAACAAATTCAATATCAGAAAAGCGTTCGCGGGCTTGCTGAACTGTTAAATTTATAAGTGGAGATTGATGCTCTAAGATACTCCCTAAAATATTAAGCGTTCCGTTTTCAAATTCAATAGTGTCATTAAATGCGGATTGATTCAATAACATTTTAATCTCGTCAGCCGCCAATTCCCCAGGAGAAATCATACTGTCAATGCCCAATTCGGTAAAGTCAATTTCAGAGTTTATCGTGAATTCGTGATTTGAAATTCTTGCAATTGTTTTTTTTGCGCCTAATTTTTTTGCCAATATGGCCAAGGTAAAATTTGTATTTTGAGATTCCGTTACCGCTAAAAAAATATCGGCTTTATCAATGTTTATTTCTTTTAAAAGTTTTATGGAAGTGGCATCCCCTTTTTTTGTGATTACATCAATATGGTTACTGGCATACTCAAGTTTTTCGGAGTTGGTATCTACCAAATAGATATCTTGAGATTCAAAAGAAAGCAGTTTTGCCAAATGAAAACCTACGTCTCCTGCACCAGCAATAATAATTTTCATATAAAGAATATTTAGGCAAATATATTACACTTATCTTTGATAAAAAAATTTGCTGATGTTATACAAAAATAATTCGATGTCCATAAAGTCTTGGGCCGAAGATGACAGACCAAGAGAAAAATTAATGTTAAAAGGAAAAACAGCATTATCTGATGCCGAGTTGATTGCAATTTTAATTGGTTCTGGAAGCAGAAATGAAAGTGCCGTCGATTTATCGAAAAGAATTTTAAGTTCTATAGACAATAATTTGAATAAGCTTGGAAAATTATCGGTTTCCGATTTGCTAAAATTTAAAGGAATTGGCGATGCAAAAGCAGTTTCTATTATTACGGCATTGGAACTTGGGCGAAGAAGAAGGATTGAAGATGCCTTGGAATTACCAGAGATTAAGAGTAGTAAAGCTATTTTTAATATAATGCAACCATTAATTGGAGAGTTGCAACATGAAGAATTTTGGATTGTTTATTTAAACAATTCCAACAGGGTTTTGCACAAAGAACAATTGAGCAAAGGAGGATTAACAGGAACTTTGGTTGATGTTAGGTTGGTTTTTAAAAAGGGAATTGAATTGTTTTCAACCGCCATTATTTTATGCCATAACCATCCTTCTGGTAAATTGCAACCCAGTCAGGCCGATAAATCAATCACAAGTAAGTTGAAACTCGCTGGAGAAACATTGGACATAAAAGTGTTGGATCACATAATTATAACGGAAAATGCGTATTTTAGCTTTGCCGATGAAAATTTAATTTGAGGCACTATTTCCGATTTATGAATCATTAATTTTACTCGGAATAGTCATCGGGAACTTATTGAAACTTAACTAAAAAACGGAATGTTACTCATTTATACACATAAAATCACACCAAGACTTAACTATATCTTTAAACATTTTTTTCATAGAATTCTTAACATTCAAATTACGTTTACAACGAAAGTTGATGAGTTTGTCGCACATAATGGTCCAAAAATAACTTACTCAAAAGCACCTTTGGGTACTGAGTTTTTTATTCGAAGTCACGATTTGCTTTTTGAGCAAGGCATTAATGATATTGATATTAAGATTTATAACTGGGATGATATTCCTTGTTTTTTTCCTGCGGGAGAATCTTCAACCATTCCATATGATATTTTTGCGGCAAGTTTTTATTTAATAAGCAGGTATGAAGAGTATTTGCCTCATGTAAGAGATGTGCATGAACGATTTAATGCAGACGAGAGTTTGGCCTATAAAAATGGGTTTCTGGAGAAACCGGTGATTGATATTTGGGCTTTTAAGTTTTTGAAACTGTTAAAAATAAAATTTCCAAAATATAATTACACCAAAAGAGAATTCAATCTCATTTCAACAATTGACATTAATGTAGCTTATATATATAAACATAAAGGCTTTGTGCGAACATTAGGTGGCTCATTAAAGGATTTACTGAATTTAAATTTTATAAATTTAAGAAACAGGCTGTTAACCGTTTTAAATTTCAGGAAAGATCCTTACGATACTTTTTCAACCCTATTGAGAATTAAAGAAGAAAACAAGGTTGATACGATTTTTTTCTTTTTAATAGGAGATTACACCACCTTTGATAAAAACATTTCTTCCTCAAATATCAACTTTAAATCTTTAATAAAATCAGTTGCCGATTATGCAAAAGTTGGTTTACAGCCTTCTTATTTTACTTTTCAAAACGCCGAAAAGTTAAAAAAAGAAAAATTACGGTTGGAATTTATTATAAACAGACCCGTGACATGTTCTCGTCAGCATTATCTGCGTTTAAGTATGCCGGATACGTATCAAAATATAATAGATTTGGATTTGAAGGAAGATTACACAATGGGCTATGAAAAATCTGTTGGCTTTAGAGCCAGCACTTGTACGCCATTTTATTTTTACGATATAGATTTTGAAATTCAAACACCCTTAAAAATATTTTCTTTTGCATTAATGGATGTTACGTTAAAGGAACATATGCAACTTTCCAATGAAGAGTGCATAACCAAGATTTTAAAATTGAAAAATGAGGTGCAAAAAGTAGATGGAACATTTATTTCTATTTTCCATAATGAATCTTTAAGTGAAAATGAATATTGGAATGGGTGGACCGATATTTATAAATCAACGGTGATTCAATAAGTAACCTGATTTTTTAATTTGAGCCATCAGTTAAAACCTTTCATATCTGTAAAAAATAAGTTTGCTATATTGTAATTTAAACGCAATTTAATTACATTGTTCAAAATAAAATAAATGAAACACATTAAACACATTTTTTTCGATTTAGACCATACCCTTTGGGATTTTGAAACAAATTCTGATATTGCTTTTGAAACCATTTTTAAAAGACATGAAGTGAAAGTTAATCTCCAAAAGTTTTTGAATTATTACAGAGGAATTAATGAACAATACTGGAAATTGTACCGTGATGAAAAAATAACCAAAGAAGAACTTCGATTGGGTAGGCTAAAAGACACTTTTGTAAAAATTAAACAACAAGCTGACCTTCAGCTCTTGGAACGTTTAGCTGTAGATTATATCAAAGTGTTGCCCAACAACAATCAGCTTTTTGTGGGCGCCCATGAAATATTGGAACATTTGTATGTAAATTATAAACTGCATATCATTACCAACGGATTTAATGAAGTTCAATATGAGAAGATTAAAAATTCTGGATTGACCAAGTATTTTGATAAAATAATTACTTCTGAAGCTGCTGGCGTAAAAAAGCCAAATCCAATCATTTTCGAATATGCTTTGGAGATGACAAAAGCAACTTCCACCGAATCTATGATGATTGGTGATAATTGGGAAGCAGATATTATGGGCGCCAAAGATGCGGGGCTTGATGTCATTTTTTGTAATTATAATGCGCAGCCTGTTTCTGAAAACATTAAATCTGTCTCTAATTTAATTGATATAAAACGCTATTTGTGAATGTGAAATTAATTCACAAAATGTATCATTTTTTATGAAAATCAAGAAGTTTATTTCCTCAGCATTGGTTATTTTATTATTTCAAAGTTGTACAAAAGAGGTCGATTTTAACCAGCTGGACAACATAAATATTCATTCAACATATATTTCAACTTTGGTTTATTTAAATTTAACTGCACCAAAGTTTTTAGATAAATTTAATCAGGAAATAAATGTAACCTCAGATTTGATTGAAGCTCCAATCACGGATGAGTCTAAACCATATTTGGAAAAATTGGAATTTACCATCAAAACCAAAAACAGTTTTAATAGAAATTTTACCCTCAGCATTATATTTTATGATGAATTCAGAAAGCCCATTTATATGTTACAACCCATTATAAATATATCTGGAAGCTCTCCTGAAATGACTACAGTTATTGAAATTCCAAAAGAAGATATATCA
>JAGXIN010000014.1 GCA_024635575.1 Flavobacteriia bacterium | reverse complement strand
TTGATGGAATTAGGATATTTAAAGATTGGTTTTTCAATTCCCCATTATCATAGCCAAACATTTCTTCAGATGAGGAATTTGCTATAACAATATGTTGTTTTTCATCAACAATAATAATTCCTTCTGGAATGGCTTCAAAAATGATATTAAATATATCTTGATTTTGATATAACACCGTATTTTTATTGATTTTGAACACATTTTAATTTTGATAAAAGGTAGTAAAAAAACTAATAAGTAGGCTAAAAAAAATGTGATATTTCAGTTTGAACGAATTTTTTTGACAAAAACGCCGAAAATGAAACTAAATTTATGAATATCATTTAATTATACATTTATAAATATTATATTTATTATGGAAAAGCCCAATATGCATTGTTGAAATTAATAAAAAAGGCTGCTGGTATATTTTCAGAAATGGAATAGAATAAATTAAGTCATAAATTCTAATTGTAAACTATAAAAATAAGTCATGTTAACATTTAAAAATTTTAATATCGCCGATTGGTTTTCATTTTATAGAATTGCTGCCGCACCATTTTTACTGATTATTTTATGGTTGGGTGAGCGTGAAGTTTTCACCTCGTTCTTGCTGGTGAGTTATTGCACTGATATGATTGACGGATTTTTGGCGCGAAGGTTAAAAATCACAAGCGCAAGAGGTTCGCAACTGGATTCTTTTGGTGATCAAATTACCTTTGCGGTCGGGTTAATAGGCGTTTTAATTTATGAATATGATTTCGTGAAAGCGAATTCGTTTTTTATATTGCTGGTTTTGGCAATTTATATTCTTCAAATGATTATTGCCTTTTTTAAATATGGAAAAGCAACTGCATTTCATACATATTTGGCAAAATTATCGGCAATTGCTCAAGGAGTTTTTATACTTTGGTTGTTATTTTTTGGGCCCATTTATTGGTTGTTCTATGTAATGATTGTGTTGGGTTTGCTGGAAACCATAGAAGAGATTGGCCTTATTTTTATGTATGATAATTGGGTTGCTGGGGTAAAAGGCATTTATTGGGCAATTAGAGATAAAAGGAGACTAAAAAAAACAAAATAAACATAGACTAATAGGTTTTGCCATGCGCTCGTATTCATTTTTTACTATTTTGCTGTTATGTCTGGCAATATTGCTTGTGGATACGCTGGCATTTTATTGGCTGCAGTCAATTACCCGATTGTTGCCGTCTGTATTTTTACAAAACTTAATTAATGTTGTTTTTTGGATTTTTACCATTGGACTAATCACATCCATTATTTTGCTGAAAATTAGGCTGGAGCGCATGCATCCTTATAGAAAACAATTGCTGATATCTTCATTTTATGCACTTACCGTGTCTTCTTTTATTCCGAAATTAATTTTTGTGATTGTTATATCTATCCTTTATTTTTCAAACTATGTTTTTTACGAAGAAGAATCTTTAATTGCAATTCCCATTATTGGATTATTTTCAGGATTCCTTCCTTTCTTTGTCATTCTTTACAGTGTTTTCAGAAGCTTATACCGATTTAAAGTGCATCGCGTAAAAATTAAATTTGAAGAATTGCCGGCTAATTTTGAAGGATTGAGGATTGTTCATATTTCCGATCTTCATTTGGGAAGTTTTAAATCTCGCCATCATATTCTGGATCGCGCCGTTAAAATAATTAACCATTTGGAACCCGATTTTATTTTTTTTACCGGAGATTTGGTTAATAACAATGCTTGGGAATTGAAAGGCTGGCAAACAGTATTAAAAAAAATGGTCGCTAAAATGGGCAAATTTGCAGTTTTGGGCAACCATGATTATGGAGATTACAGCGAATGGAAATCAGATAATGCCAAGCGATCCAATTTTGAATCCATTAAGTATTTTTTCAGAAAAATAGATTTTAAATTATTGATGAATGAAGCTGTAAGCATTGAAAATGAAGGCCAGAAAATTGCCATTGTTGGTGTAGAAAATTGGGGAAATCCGCCATTTAAACAGTACGGAGATTTAGAAAAATCTTTGAAAAGTGTGCCAAATATTCCTTTTAAAATATTGCTTTCCCATGATCCTTCTCATTGGAATGAAGAAGTTTTAGGAAAAACGCATATTGCACTCACACTCTCTGGGCATACGCATGGCATGCAGGCAGGAATTAACATTAAAGGCAAAAATTGGAGTCCTATTCAATATAAATATGAACATTGGGCCGGATTGTATGAGCGTTTTAACCAGTATTTATATGTTACCAGAGGTTTGGGTTGGATGGGATTTCCAGGAAGGCTTGGAATGCGACCGGAAATTACCCTTATTGAACTTCATCAAAAATAAAAATACCCATACTTTTATTTCAGCCAACCAATGTCAAATATTTTTCCATTTCTTTGAGTTTGTTTATGGTTGTTTCATAGCCAATATTAAATATCTCGTCAATATGGTTTTTATCAAACATCCCATATTTAGACAATGGCGGATGTATCAATAAATCACATTGCGAAAATTTTTGAAAAGAAGCATTAGAAAAATTTATTCTGATGGCTCTTTCCAGCACATCTACAGCATATTTTAAATTTTCAGTTTTTATGTCATTAATCGGACTCACATATACGCCTATGATTTGATCGCATTCCAATTTTAAAGGCGATAACGGAAAATTATCAAGAATACCGCCATCAGCATATAAACTTCCGTTAACGGCAACAGGCGAACATAGTCCAGGAAAAGCGGATGATGCCAAAAAAGGTTTTATTAATTCGCCTTCATCGAAAACTTTCAAATTTCCGGTAAGCATATCAACAGCGGTTATGTATAATTTTTTTTGAAGCGCCTTAAAATTATCTTCAGGAAAATATTGTTTAAAGTCTTGATAAAAATTTTCAGGATTTATAATTCCTGGTTTTCCGAAGGCGTATCGTGTTGGATAAAACAGCGGTACAGCTTTAAAAAAATCCGCGATTTCTTCAGGCGAATATCCTGAAGCATAAAATGCACCAACCATAGCCCCCATGCTGCTGCCTGATATGTGTGTTGGGTGTATGTTATTTTCTTCGAGCGCTTTAATGGCTCCAATATGCGCAATACCTTTCATGCCTCCGCCGGAAAGCGCCAATCCTATATTCATAATGTTGCTGTTTAAAAAATTAATTTCTCCTGTTAACGGAACTTCTTCTGTTTAGATTGCTTCTGTTGTTATGATATTTTTTTATGTCATCCTCAAAATAATTATTGATTCTAACACGATGGCTTCGCCTAAAATCGAGATGTTTATATCTGGCAGGCAAAACATTGGCAGTTATCCATATACCATTGTCCAAATAGATATAATTTCTTAAAGAGAAATCATAATAAATTTCATGTTCCGGGAAATAAACATAGCGAACCACTTCAGCTCTGTTTGGATAAAACCAAGGCGGTGGTGGCGTTCCTAATCTTGAGGTTACCACTACTGGTCCGCAACTTTCTAAAGTTAAAAAAACTGAGAACAGCAGTGCAACAGTTAATAAGAATTTTTTTTTCACAATCGTGGCATTTGATAGAACCAATTTATAAAGAAGCTAAAATGGCTGAAATGATATATATCAAGTGTTATAAACGTTTCTATTTTAATTTTCCTTTCTCTCTTCCCTGCGTTTTTCCCGTTCTAACTTTCTGAAATATCCCCTAAACAAGAAGTTGTGTTTTAAGGCTTCCATATTTTCATTTAACCGAACGCTTCCTTCTTTAATATTTTTTACTGTTTCGTCAATATTATTTACTAAAATAGTGTCGTTAACCATATAATTAAAAGTGCCTTCACTATTTTTAATATTTAAAACCACATCATTTAAATTGGTAATTACGGAATCAACGCCGAAGCTTGATTTTTCTAAATTGGCAATGATTGATCTCATTTTATTCGCTGAAATAGTGTCGCTTAATAATACGGAAGCCATACTTTCCTCATAATTAATGGCATTGATAATATTTTTTAATTCACGAATTGTTGATGATGCATTTGCACTCGCCGTTTTTAAATTTACAACGGTTTGTTTCACGTCTAAAGCCATTTTTTCATCTTTAATTAACATACCAAGTGTTCCTTTTCCTTTATTAATGTTATTGGTAATCTTCAATAAATCTGAAGTTAACATCGCTGCATTGTCATTGGTGGTATTTAATGTTTCTAGCATATCTGTGGTTGATGTTTTGTCATAAGATTTAATAGTGTCACCTGTTTTTATAGCTACAGAAGCCTCTTTGCTGGGAACAATATTTATTACCATGCTTCCAACCAAACCGTCTGAACCAATGGCCGCAACCGCATTTTTTCTCATATGTTCAAGCATTTTTTCTTCAATAATCATATCAACACAAATGACGCTGTCACTAATCATTACAATATTTTTTACGGTTCCTACATTTATTCCGGAATAGCGTACATTATTTCCCAATTGTAAACCACTTACATTATTGAATACCGCACTTATTCTAAAAGTGCTTCCGAAAAGATTTTGTCTGTTTCCGACAAAATATAAGGCAACAACCAGAATAAGGATGCTGATAATCACGAATAGGCCAAGATTGAATTTTTGTGAATTTGATTGTTTCATAATCATATTTATTTAAAAAATGCTTGAATTTTTTCATCTTTAGAGGAAGACAATTCCTCAAAAGTTCCTTCCGCATAATTAATGCCGTCGATCAATAAAATCATTCTGTTTGAAATTACTCTGGCGAAGTCCACATCATGGGTAATAATTAGTGATGAGGTTTTATAATTTTGCTGAATATTTCTCATTAGTTCTATAATTTCTTTTGCCGTTATGGGATCAAGCCCCGTGGTTGGCTCATCATAAATAATAATTTTTGGACTAAGAATTATTGCCCTTGCAAGCGCAATCCTTCTTTTCATTCCGCCTGAAAGTTCCTCGGGCATTAAATCTATGGCTTCTGTTAACCCAACGTTTTCCAAGGCTTCAAGGACCAATTTATAGGATTCTTCATCTGTTTTTTTTTGCTTGCGCATAGGAAATTCTAAATTTTCGCGAACGGTCATAGAATCATACAGGGCACTACCTTGAAAAAGAAACCCTAATTCTGTTCGCAAATCATTGAATTCTTTTTGTTTCAGTTTTGTAATATCCTTTCCCTTAATTTCAATACATCCTTCGTCGGGCTGCAATAAACCAACCAAACATTTAATCATTACAGATTTTCCGGAACCGGATTTCCCCATTAATACCAAATTTTCACCTTCAAACAATTCCAAAGAAAATCCGTTTAAAACATGATTGTCACCAAAAGTTTTTTTTAAATCTTTGATTCTTAAAATGGGTTCTATGTCCTTTGTTTTATTCATATCTAAATTTTAAAAAAAGATGTCGGTAACAAAAACAGCAATAAAGTCGATTATAAATAAAAGCATGGAGGTATAAACTACGGCAGAATTTGAGGCTTC
>JAGXIN010000096.1 GCA_024635575.1 Flavobacteriia bacterium | reverse complement strand
TGGTATGAATCCAAGATTGTACAGTTATTTTGAAAATTTCAATGATTTTTTTCCGAATGAAAACAATCAGCTTAAAAAGAAGATTATTTTAAAAGTAAGTGACTACAGATCGGCAATTATTCAAGGAAAATTTTTAGCTAAAAAAGGACTTTGGGTCTCTGAATACAGAATAGAATCCGGTTTAAATTGCGGCGGACATGCTTTTGCATCCGACGGCTATTTGTTAGGTCCGATTTTAGAGGAATTTAAAATGAACAAAACTGCTTTAATTGATGAAATTCACGGAATTTTAGTTGAAGCTTTAAAAAGTAAAGAAAAACATATTCCGGCTGAACCTTTAAGTTTGGCGATTACCGTTCAGGGAGGTGTTGGAAATTATGAAGAACACGAGTTTTTAATGGACAATTACAATATTGATTCCGTTGGTTGGGGCTCTCCATTTTTATTGGTTCCAGAAGTAACCACGGTTGATGGTGTGACCAGAAAAGCGTTGCGGGTAGCCAAAGAAAAAGATTTGTATTTAAGCAATATATCTCCTTTGGGCGTTCCTTTTAACAGTTTAAGGGGAAATACCAATGAGATTATTAAAAACGAAAGAATTGCCGCCGGCAAAGCTGGTAGTGCCTGTGCCAAAAAATTTCTGTCGTCAAATACAGAATATACCGAAAAAGTAATTTGCACGGCTTCAAAAAAATACCAAACCATCAAATTAAATGAGCTAGAACTTGAAAACTTAAGTTCAAGTGAGTTTGATAAAAAAGCGAATAAAATTACAGAAAAAGCATGTTTATGCGAAGGATTGGCCAATGCTGCTTTCTTAAATTATGGTATTGAAAGAAAAGGAGAAAAACAAGGCGTTGCTATTTGTCCGGGACCAAATATGGCTTATTTTACAAAAGACCTTTCATTAAAAGAAATGGTTGACCATATTTATGGCAGAAAAAATGTAATCGAAACAAAAAATCGTCCGCATATGTTCATCAAAGAATTAGAAATGTATGTTAACTATTTTTCAAATAAAGTTGATGAAATCAGCGAGTCTGTAAATGTGAAACAACAAAAGTATTTAACTTCTTTTCAAAGTAATTTAAATGATGGCATTGAGTATTACCATCAGTTATTTTCAGGTTCAAAAATTTATTTTGAATCGAATAAAGAATTGTTGTTAAGCGACTTGGAAACTTTACGAACAGCATTGTTCGATATCAAAATTCCTGTTTTGGTAAAAGCATAATTTATAAAAGACTGTCTTAAAAGGCAGTCTTTTTTTTGCATTTAAACTTTATTTCAACAAATTATCAGTGCCGCAATGAAAATTGGCCAATGTTTTATTTTCAAGAATTTTTAAAGTACTGTCACGCACTTCTGCCATTAAAATATTTAGGCCACAACGCTCTTCACTTGAACAGTCATCACATTTTTCGTAGTAATTTAAACTTACACAAGGCAACATGGCGATTGGTCCCTCAAGCAATCTGATTACCGTTGAAATTTTTATTTCATCAGGGTTTTTGATTAAATAATAACCGCCACCTTTTCCTTTCTTAGAGGAAAGGATACCACACTTTTTTAAAGTCAGTAAAATACTCTCCAAAAACTTTTTTGATATATTCTCCGATTCGGAAATATCTGAAATTAAAACGGGCACATTTTGTTCCTGTTTGGCCAAATAGCTCAATGCTTTAAGTCCGTATTTTGTTTTTTTAGAAAGCATTTTAAAATTTAATCTTTTGAATTTAAATTATTCGTTTTTAGGTAAAAAAACTTCAGCCATCATACAACGCGCACTTCCGCCTCCACAGGCTTCAATGGTGTCCAATGAACTATATAGTATGTTACCGTGCTTTTCAAGTTGGTTAATTTGCTGTTTCGTTAAACTTTCAAAGGCCGAGTTTGACATTACAATGTATCGCTCATTGTTCCTTCCCAAAACCTGCAACATATTGCCGGCAAAACTATTGACCTGTTCTTCTGTAATAGAAATAATTTCCTTCCTGTCTTCCTTTAAATGTTTAATAACATTTTTTCGCTCCTTTTTATCATCAATACTGTCCAAACAAATTACTGAAAATTTCTCACCTAAACACATCATTACGTTCGTATGATATATTGGCAATCGTTTTTCATTAACCGTTTGATAAGAAACAAAAGGTACGGGAGTAAACTCAAAATCTTCACAAAATTCTATCAATAAATCTTCATCTGCTCTGGGCGACAAGGCACAATAGGCTTTTCCATCCACCCTATCTAACAACAAACTCCCTGTTCCTTCTAAATATATTTTTTCGTCTTCTGCTGAAGTATAATCAACCACATTATTTATTTGATAGCCTAAATCTTCCAGCGTTTCAAATATATCCTCTCTCCTTTCCAATCGTCTATTTTCTGCAAACATAGGATATAAAGCAACATCTCCATTTTCGTGAAACGAGATCCAATTATTCGGAAAAATGGAATCTGGAGTGTCTGTATCATTCGTGTCGCTAATAACAATCACATTTACACCAACGTCTCTTAATTTTTCCACAAAATCATCAAACTCTTGCAAGGCTTTAAATTGTACTGTTTCGGGAGTTAAACTTTCCAACACTTTCTGATAGTAATTATTTACGGCAGTTTGCTCATTCATACGGAATGAAACTGGACGAATCATTAAAATTGTATTTGTAATTTGTTGCATAAAATTAATCTCTTATTAATGGCAATGTTGAACATCTTAATAAACCTTCTTGTTTTGATATTTCTGCGTAGGGAATTTCTTCAACCGTAAAACCTTGTTCTCTTAACCAATTATTTAGCCTGGTAAAGTTTTTTTCTGAAACTACCACTTCATCTGAAATTGAAAACACGTTAGAAAACATCTGATACATTTCATCTTTTGTGATATAAAACAAATTATCTTTTCCAAATAAGTCCACCAAATAATTATAGTCGCTTTCATTTCTGAATCCTTCTTTATGAATGATGGCTTTATTTTTTCCTACCGGCTGAAAACAACAATCTAAATGCAAGGCATTTTCACTAGCAATTGTATTCGATTTAACCAAATCAAACTCTTTAACAATTTTATTTGGAAATAGGTTTTTTATAAAATTCACACCTTTCATATTGGTTCTGGCCGTGATGTAATTTTTATAATCATAACCTTTATAAGTGCCAATAAAAATATAGTTATTCCATAGCATTATATCACCACCTTCAAAATGAACATCATCAGAAGCGGTAATAACATTTTTTGGATCAATTTGATCCAAAACATATTGAATGGCTTCAATTTCCTTTTCCCGATCCGGTAAAATATTCGATTTAAATAATTTATCATCGATAACAAAGGCAATATCTCTCGTAAATATTTGGTTGTAATTTTCAATCTCTTTAGGACGGTACACTTTTACATCGTATTTTTCGAATACCTTATTAAAAGCTTCCATTTCCATGACCATATCCCTCTCAATTGGATAGGTTCCCGCTTTGATATGTTCCAATGATTTAGGATCATATGCCTCCTCTAATTTTGGTATGGGACCATTGCTGATTGCCGTACCCAAAACCACAGATCTAAGTCGGGAAGTCTCATTGTAAACATTCAGTTTTATCATATATCTTAATTTTATTGTAAAAATAAAGAAACCCCATAACTTAATATGGAGTTTCTTTATAAATTTAAAAAAAAAGAAATTATCTTTCTTTTAACTCTTTAAATGGACGTAATGGCTCACCAACATATAATTGACGTGGACGACCGATTGGCTCTCCATTTTCACGCATTTCTTTCCATTGTGCAATCCATCCTGGTAAACGCCCTACAGCAAACATAACAGTAAACATAGAAACCGGAATTCCTAATGCTCGGTAAATAATTCCTGAATAAAAATCTACATTAGGATATAATTTACGCTCTGCAAAATATGGATCTTTAAGCGCCACTTCTTCTAAGTGTTTCGCAATTTTTAAAACAGGATCTGTCAAATTAAGATCTGCAAATAATTCATCAGCTGCTTTTTTTATAATTCGGGCTCTTGGGTCAAAGTTTTTGTAAACCCTGTGTCCAAATCCCATTAAGCGGAAAGAATCATCTTTATCTTTTGCTCTATTGATAAACTTCTCAACATCTCCTCCATCTTTTTCTATTTCTTCCAACATTTCCAATACGGCCTGATTTGCACCACCGTGAAGATGTCCCCATAATGCAGAAACTCCAGCAGAAACTGACGCAAACAACCCTGCTCCAGAAGAACCCACCATACGAACAGTTGATGTTGAACAGTTTTGTTCATGATCTTCATGTAAAATTAGCAATTCATCAAGTGCTTTAACTGCAATTGGGTTAATTTTATATGCTTCAGTAGGTATTTTAAACATCAGTTGCATAATATTTGAAACGTAGTCTATAGAATTATCTGAATAGTTTAACGGCAATCCGTTATTTCTTCTATGAGCCCAAGTTGCCAATACCGGAAACTTTCCTAATAATTTCACTATGGCATTGTACATATCACTATCCGACTTAACATTTACAACACCTGGATTAAAAGCTGTTAAAGCACTTGTTAAAGCTGATAACATCCCCATAGGATGAGCCGATTTAGGAAAACCTTCAACAATGTCCATCATTTCTTCATTAACCATCGACTGACTTTTAATATCTTTTTCAAATTTAATCAACTCTTCTTTTGTCGGTAATTCTCCAAATATGATTAGAAAAGCTACCTCCAAAAAATTCGCTTTTTTTGTTAAATCCTCAATGGCATAACCTCTGTGCCTTAAAATTCCTTTTTCACCATCTAAAAAAGTTATTTTACTAGCGCAGGATCCTGTATTCTTAAACCCAGCATCTAAGGTAATTAACCCTCCGGTTTGGGGTCTTAATGTTGAAATATCCATTGCTATTTCGTTTTCAGTTCCTATTAAAACTGGAAACTCATATTTTTTACCGTTTACTTCTAAAATCGCTTTTTTTGACATCGCTTATGTAGATATATTAATGTTATTAAATTAATTATTGTTAATTATCACGAATCTAATGAATTTTATAGGAAATTTATATGATTTAAGTCAATGTTTTGTATAAAACGTTGCAATACGTATACATTGTTACACACAAAAAGAAAGTCGAGAGAATTCTCGACTTTCTTGCTATATTAATAAGAACCCTTAAATTTTAAACGCCCTTTCTTGCGGATAATAAGCAGTACTTCCAAGTTCTTCTTCAATTCTTAACAATTGGTTGTATTTTGCCATTCTGTCAGAACGTGAAGCCGATCCGGTTTTTATTTGGCCTGTATTTAATGCAACTGCTAAATCTGCAATGGTATTGTCTTCAGTTTCTCCTGAACGGTGAGACATCACAGAGGTATAACCAGCATTATGCGCCATATGTACCGCTGCGATTGTTTCAGTTAAAGTACCAATTTGATTTACCTTGATTAAAATTGAATTGGCAATTCCATTTTCAATTCCTCTTGACAATCTTTCTACATTCGTAACAAATAAATCATCCCCAACCAATTGAACTTTATCACCAATTTTATCGGTTAAATATTTCCATCCTTCCCAGTCGTTTTCATCCATACCGTCTTCAATGGAAATAATTGGATATTTAGAAGCCAATTCAGCCAAATAATCTGCTTGTTGTTCAGACGTTCTTATAATGCCTTTATCACCTTCAAACTTTGTGTAGTCATATTTTCCATTAACATAAAACTCTGCTGCCGCACAATCCAATGCCAATTTCACTTCTTCTCCCGGTTTGTATCCTGCATTTTCAATTGCTTTTAACACAGTTTCAATAGCATCTTCTGTTCCATCAAAAGTTGGAGCAAAACCACCTTCATCTCCAACTGCTGTACTTAAACCTCTATCGTGAAGTATTTTTTTAAGGTTATGGAATATTTCAGTACCCATTTTAAATGCCTCAGAAAAGTTTTTGGCTTTTATGGGCATAATCATAAATTCTTGAAACGCGATAGGCGC
>JAGXIN010000095.1 GCA_024635575.1 Flavobacteriia bacterium | reverse complement strand
TTTGGATATTGAAATGTAAGCTCAGAAGTACACTCACAATCAAAAAAGATTTTATGTATTTCTGTTTCACTAACTTTAACAAAATCAGGAAAGGTAGATTCTGCTTTAAATGATTTGTCAATTACTTCAAGGATAAAGACCTTTGCTCCTGAAAAATCAAATAAATTTCTTACATATTTTAGATATTCTTCCCTAGTTGAAATGCCATCCCAATAAACACAGTTTACACTTACAAGAACATCTATTTTTCCTAAATCAATAGGATATGATCCACAAATTGCTTTAAAATTCTTAAGCTCAAGATAACTTAGTAATTGTTTTGAATATTCATTTAATATAGGCTCGCGTTCAATTGAAACAACTTCTTTAAAACCTAAAGCGGCTAATAGAAAAGTAACACCCCCAAATCCTGATCCTATTTCTACAATTCTATATTCTTTTGGTAAGTTTTCGACTCTTTTCTTTAGACATTTCCAATAAATTGGAGGCTCATCTTTATCGTAAATACTAGCCCAAACAGGCAATAAATCATATGAGTTTTCTCGATTATATATCTTAAATGATTGATAAAGTTTCTTGAAATCCATGTTGTTTATACTAAAATTATATTCTGCATTAAGTTTGCTTTTAAAACATTAACGTTTTCACCTATTATGTTATTTTGACCAAGACCACTAATCTCTTTTGGCAGAATTTCCTTTTCATAGGTTCCATGCAAATTTGAATATAAATACATTAAGATAAAATGATCTTAATCAATTCAATTACTGATTATGGTCAATAATTAATATTGGTACAATGATATTTAGTGAAAAACATTTACTGCCATTTTTTAAAGTACATTGCACCAAATATTTGTCTAACAGACGAACATAGTTTCATAAAATATAGAAATAAAACACTCTGATTATCAATTAGTTAAGATTTTTAAAATAGAAATTAACAACTCATAACCCGGAGGTCTCGAGTTCAATTATCGATTACGCTACAAAAATAAGTATTTCAAAACAAGCGGTTTAGTGTTCACTAAACTGTTTTTTATGTTTAAACTAATAACTGAATAAAAAAACCACCTCTGCTATGCTGTGAAACTTGTTAGGGGTGGAAAAAAATTTAAGGTACGTGGGATACCTCTTTGATTTAAAGGTAGGTATAATAATCATAAAAAAAATTGATTTGCTGTAGTTTTTTTTACGTATGTGTATATGACTTCAGAAAAATCGGAAAGTTACACGCTTGCGTAAAAGTTAAGTTATCTTGCTTATGGTATTCGTTTCGTGAGATTTTGATTAATTAGACACTCCCCAAATATTAAGTTTAAGTAATAATAAAAAAATAAACAGATTTGGACTTTCAATAATATAGCCTGTTGCTGATACAGTAAATTTAATTATCGTAAAATTGCATATTAAAACTTATAGCTTATAATTTAGTGTAATCAAGCACAAAATGGTCATAAAATGAGTCGTAAAAAGCATTGTAATATCCCTATATTTATTCCTGAGCTAGCCTGTTCGCATCAATGTGTGTTCTGTAATCAGGAAAAAATAAGCAATACTTTTTCGGTCCCGACCCCAAATGAAATTGGTCAAATAATAGATCGTTACCTCGCAACGATTTCTGAAGGTACAGAAATTAATATTGCTTTTTTTGGAGGTAGTTTTACTGGGATACCTCGAGAGGAAATGATTCATTATTTAAAAGTTGCACATACCTATGTAAAAACAGGTAAAGTTCAAGGCATTCGCATCTCTACAAGACCAGATTATATTACAAATCCAATTTTAGATATTTTGGAACAATACGGTGTTACTGCTATTGAATTAGGTGCCCAATCTACAAACGATAAAGTGCTGGTAAAATCAGGAAGAGGTCATAGGTTTGATGCTATTGAAAATGCAGCCAAACTCATACGCAAAAGAAATTTTGAATTGGGACTGCAAATGATGTTAGGACTCCCCTATGATACGCTGGAATTATCCTTACAAACTGCCAGAGATATTGTTCGTTTAAAAGCAGACACAACGCGTATTTATCCAACAGTTGTGGTAAAAGGAACCGTTTTAGAAAAAATGTATGAAAAAGGCGAATATCAAACACTTTCCATGGAAGATGCCCTAAGCTGGAGTAAAGAAGTACTCAAAATATTTAATGAAGCCGGCGTAAAGGTGTTAAGAGTTGGTTTGCATCCTTCGGAAGAATTAGAATTGGGTAAATCATTAGTAGCTGGCCCTATCCACCCTTCGTTTAAAGAAATGGTGTTGTCTGAATTATGGGGTGATGTATTTAAGGATAAACAACTCCACAAAGGAAAATCAATCATTCATGTGGCTAAAAATCAGTTGAATTATGCTATTGGTTATAAAGGAAAAAACAGAAATGCACTTCTAACAAAAGGATTTGACATCAAATTTGTCGCAGATGAAAACCTAAAAGATTTTGAATTGGATGTATGCTATAATTGACAAAAGAGCTCCTTCAAAGGTAAAAAAGAACCTTGAAAAATATACAGATGAACTCTTCGAATTTTCAAGCGATGAGATCACCTACAATTCCATTTCCGGTCATCCGGATATATTTATGTTTCAAGATGCCAATAATCTAATTATGGCCCCTAACACACCAAAAGAATTGATAAATTTTCTTGATAAAAAGGCTGTGAAATATTCATTCGGGACAAATCCTGTAGGAAAAAACCTGGATCATAGTGTATTGTATAATTGCTTAAGCACCCAAAAATATTTCTTTTGTAAAAAAGGAAAACCAGATATATCCATTCAAAAATTGTGTTCGTTAAAACAACTTGTAAATATCCCTCAACCCTATGCCAGATGCAGTATGTTTGCTATAGAAAATAAAATAATTACTTCTGATAAGGGGATTGTTAAAGTGCTTGAAAAGGTTCAAATGGAATATTTTTATTTTGATCCTTCAAAAATCATAATTAAAGACCATAAAAATGGTTTTATTGGCGGCACCATAGGTGCAACTGATAACAAGGTATTTTTTTTAGGAAATATTTTAAAACATCAAGATGGCAAGGCCTTGGATAAATACATTGCTACGCTGGGAAAAGAAGCCATTTGTTTAGGTAATGATTATTTGTATGATGGGGGTGGTCTGTTTTTTGTCTCTTCAAAGTAATTCATACTTTTCTTTTGAAATCATGCTATTGACAAAAAATATAGCATAATTCTAAAAAATGTATGAATAATGTAAGTTTTATTTTTAATTGTGTAACAAATTCACTAACTTAGATAGCTAATTTTGTACACTTAATAAATCATTATCAATTAATAATAAAACTAAATAAAATGAAAAAAAGAAATTTATTTTTAGGATTGGCATTAGTATCTTTAGTATTTACATCTTGTAAAGATGAAAAAGTAACTGCAGCTGAGAAATCAGTGGATACTTATGTAGTATATGTTGATTCAGTAGGAAATATTGAAGCAGCAGAAGTTAAAGCAAACTGGCAAGCAATTGATGAAGCTTATCAAATAAAAGTTATTGAAGCTGATATGGCTTTGGAAAATTTAAAAGAAAGAGAAGCAGCACAGGCAAGAATTGATGCAAGTAAAGCCAAATACGCAGCTTTACAAGCACAAATTGAAGCAGATATGCAAGCCGAAGCCATGGCAAACTCAAAACAACTATTGAGAAATGCATTATTTGGTGAAGGAAAAATTGGAGATGACATGAATTTTGCTTGGGTAAACAAAGACAATATTCTTTTAGTTTATGAGCAATTCGTAAATACTGCCTTAGACAACAGAGACAGTTATTCTCGTGAAGACTGGGATGAAATTAAATTAATGTATGAAGCGCTTGACAGCAGAAAAAATACTGTTGAAAATGAAGGACTTACTTCAGCCGACAACAGGAAAATTGCTGGATTAAAATTAAAATTCGCTCCTATATATACAATTAACAGAATGGGTGCAAAAACGGAAGAAATGCAAGAAGCAAAAGAATAAAAACTTTTTGGTTAATTAATGTGAAAAATGGCAGTCAGAAATGGCTGTCATTTTTTTTTATGGCTCACTGAAACAATGTGCAATTAAAAAGCATTTTATATTTGCACATTGTTTATTAAATCGTAATATTGCAATAAACCAATAAAGCAATATGGGAACTACAAAATCTGAAAAATTTTCTTTAGAACAAAATCAAATAGCAAGCATTGCAAAAGCCTTTGCACATCCGGCCAGAGTGGCTATTTTACAACAACTTTTTAAATTGGATGCTTGTATTTGTGGCGATTTGGTTGAAGAAATTGGATTGGCGCAACCTACAATTTCACAACACCTGAAAGAACTTAAAAATTTAGGATTGATCAAAGGGACTATTGAAGGAACTAGTGTATGCTATTGTATCAATGAAGAAGTTTGGGGAGCTTCCAAGGAGCTTTTTAATCTATTTTTAAATCAGGATATCACACCTAAAAACCAATGTTGTTAAAATAATTTAAGATGAAAACAGACAAAGAATTAAAAGACCTGGTAAAGCAAAAATACAGTGAAATTGCCTTGCAAGATCAAAATGAAAACAAGGCTTCATGCTGTGGTGCCGGTGGCTGCTCAACTGAAGTGTACAACATTATGAGTGACAATTATGAAACCATAGAAGGATACAATCCTGAGGCTGATTTGGGTTTGGGATGCGGACTTCCAACAGCATTTGCCTTAATTAAAGAAGGTGATACAATACTAGACTTAGGAAGCGGTGCAGGCAACGATTGCTTTGTTGCCAGAGCTCAAACAGGAGAAAAAGGAAAAGTGATTGGCGTTGATTTTACCCCAATTATGATAGAAAAAGCGCGTGAAAATGCTGAAAAAAGAGGATTTAATAATGTAGAATTCAGGTTGGGAGATATTGAAAAATTGCCTCTGACTTCTGGTGTAGTTGATGTTATTGTGAGTAATTGCGTCTTAAATTTAGTTCCCAATAAAAAGAAAGTGTTCCAGGAAATAATTCGAGTTCTAAAACCTGGTGGACATTTTAGTATTTCAGATGTGGTTTTAATTGGAAATTTACCTACTGAACTCACTCAAGAAGCAGAAATGTACGCAGGATGTGTATCCGGGGCCATTCAAAAAGAGACCTACTTAGATTTAATTATGGAAAGTGGTTTTATAGACATCAAAATTCAGAAAGAGAAATCTATTTCTCTTCCCGATGATATTTTAAAAAATTATTTAGATGAAGACGCACTTGCGTCATTTAAAAATTCTGATACAGGAATCTTTAGTATCACCGTATTTGCACGTAAACCAAGTAATTGTAAACCAGGTAATGGCTGCTGTTAATCAATAAAATAATTAAACAATGCTATATCAACAAATCGAAAGCACAATTGCCTCATTAAGAATAGACAAAATTTCAAATGAACGCAAACAAACCTTACAACCACTAATTGATTACATTCAATTTAAGGTAACAGAAAACAAAAATGCAAATCTTAATTTTATTTGCACACACAATTCACGCAGAAGTCACTTGTCGCAAGTTTGGGCACAGGCAGCAGCTCATTTTTACAACATCAAAAATGTATATTGCTACTCCGGAGGAACAGAAGCTACGGCTTTATTTCCTATGGCAGCAAAAACATTG
>JAGXIN010000094.1 GCA_024635575.1 Flavobacteriia bacterium | reverse complement strand
TTTCATTTCTGTTTCCGCCAATAATGGACGGACGTAAAATATAGGTATTCGGAATTTTTTCCGATATAACTGCCTGCTCCATTTCACCTTTGGTTTTGTTATAAAAAACATTGCTTTTTATATTGGCGCCCATTGCAGAAACCACTAAAAAAGTCGGAATATTGTTTTCTTTCGCAAGTTTTGCCGCAGCTACGGGAATGCCGTAATCAATATTTTTGTAAGCTGTTTTATCAGGCGTCTTTTTAGCCGTGGTTCCAATGCAAACAAATAATTCATCGGCAATAAAATCTTCCTTAAAATTTTCTAACGATAAAATATCTCCTACTTTTTCAATTACTTTTGAAGAAGTGTTTTTAGTTTTATTTCTTGAAAACAGTTTAAGGGTGTCATAGCTTTCATCAGCAATTAATGATGATAAAAGATGTTGCCCCGTCAAGCCGGAAGCACCTAAAATAATAGCTGTTTTTCCCATATCTTAAATTTTAATGCTGTTCCAGGCCGATGTAAATGCTTCGGCCAGATTTTCTTCGGTTAATTCAAAATTATTTCTTTGTTGCATTGTCATTAAAAATGCCAGCGGATAAATGGTGAAAGCATACAAAAGATACGATGAAATATTTTTAATGATTCCTTCTTTTTGTCCGCGTTCCCACAAATCGAGCAATGGCTGCAGATTTTTTAATCCTTCCTGCCTGCTGGTTTCATCAATCATCGTATTGATATTGTCGCATTGCGATAAAAAATTTGCTTCTTCAACCTGATTTAATTTGAAGTGTGCAATGTTCCGCCAAATCAGTTCAAAGCCATTTTTCACTGCTAGATTTGGCGAATAATCTTTAAAAGCATATTCGCTAAATGAGGCTTTGGACTCTAAATACAGTTTGTTTATCAAGTCCTGTTTATTCTCAAAATAAATATAAATGGTTGCGGGCGAAACGCCTGCCATTTTTGCTATTTTCGACATTGGTGCATCATGAAAACCGTTGTTATTCACCAAATGTAGTGTTGCATTGAGCAACGCAATTCGTTTTTCGTTATTTTTTATGCGTTTTGCCATCATTAACTTTTAATACTTTTTCTGGTGCAAAGATAAACAAAATACTTACAAAATGAACGTTCATTCGTTTTGTAAACATAAAATAATGTTAAAACTTAAAATGTGGTACTTTTGCAGCATAATAGACATTATGGGAACTAAAAGAAATAGCAACGAAAATCTTCATCCAAATAATAAACACAAACAAGGTTATAATTTTGCTGAATTGTGTGAAGTTTATCCAGAATTGCAAGAATTTGTATTTGTAAATAAGTATCAAACTGAAACGATAGATTTTGCAAATCCTGAAGCTGTTAAAAAATTGAATAGAGCTTTATTATTTAAACACTACAATTTAAAGTTTTGGGATTTCCCTGATGACAATTTATGCCCGCCAATTCCTGGTAGGGTAGATTATGTGCATCATTTAGCAGATTTGTTGAAAGAGTATGGAATTGAGAACAATGCAAAAGTATTGGATATTGGAATGGGAGCTAGTTGCATTTATCCGTTATTGGGAAATGCAGTTTATGGCTGGAAATTTGTTGGAACGGAAATTGACAAAAAATCAATTGATAGAGCCGAAAATATTTTAAAAAAGAATAAGCTGGTGGATGTTATTAAGTTAAAACAACAAGCAGATTCAGCACATATTTTTGAAGGTATATTAAGTGACACGGATAAATATTCGGCGGCAATGTGTAATCCTCCGTTTTACAGATCACAGGAAGAGGCGATGGAAGCCAATGCCAGAAAATTGGAAGGCTTAGGAATTGGTGATGACGTTGTAACACGTAATTTTAGTGGAAAACAACAGGAACTGTGGTATAAAGGCGGTGAAAAAGCATTTGTGCATACATATTTATATGAAAGTTCTATGTTTAAAGCACAGTGTTTTTGGTACAGTACTTTGGTTTCAAAAAAGGAAAATGTGGAAGGAATGTTTGATTCATTAAAAAAATTAGGAGCTACAGCTATTAGAACAATTCCAATGCATCAAGGCAATAAAATTACCCGAATTGTAGCCTGGACTTTTTTAACTGAACAGGAGCAAAAAGAGTGGAAGTCTGAAGAAATTTAAAATAAGGATTATAGCATAAATAAAAAAGAGGGCGTTTTTTACGCCCTCTTTTCACTTTTTCATTTCAATAGCAATTTTCCCTTTATTTGGCGCCTAACAGCAATATTTCGTTTACGATAATTTCTGTCACATATCTTTTAATGCCTTCCTTGTCATCATAGCTTCTTGATGTTAATTTGCCTTCAATCGCAACTTCTTTTCCTTTTTCCAAATATTTTTCGGCAATTTCAGCAGTTTTTTCCCAAGCTATGACATTGTGCCACTGGGTATCAGTAACTTTTTCTCCTTTGGCATTTTTATAAGTTTCATTTGTGGCGATAGAGAATTTTGCCAATTTTTTTCCTGACTCTAAAGTGATGATTTCAGGATTGTTTCCTAAGTTTCCAATTAACTGTACTTTGTTTCTTAACGTACTCATAAGATAAGGTTTTAAATTTAGTCGAATGTCATTAGTTCAATTCAACAGGGCAAATGTAAGATGGGTATTTTGTGTTATTCGGTTGGTATTTAATTACTTTCGATTGTAAATGTTTGTAGTCGCTTGTAAACGGATAATATTTAGTATATTTGATAATGCGCAACTGAAAATAGCCACATATTTTGGTTTTTAAAATGAACTGTCAAACTTTTTAAAATATTGAATAAGAGAAACATAAATAATAAAGTGCTATGAAAAACAAATGCTTAGAATGTGGTGAACCTTTTAGCGGCAGAATTGATAAAAAGTTCTGTTCGGATTATTGTAGAAACAGCTACAACAATAAAATTGACAAAGACAGTAAAAATTTAGTCCGGAATATCAATAACCGACTTCGTAAAAATCATCGATTGCTTTCTGAGTTGAACGAAACAGGAAAAACAAAAGTCACCAGAAGAAAACTGCTCGACGGTAATTTCGATTTTAATTATTTTACGTCAATTTACACCACAAAAACTGGGAATACCTATTTTTATCTTTATGATCAAGGTTATTTAGCCTTGGAAAATGACTATTATTTACTGATCAAAAAGGAATAAATATGAATCGATTTTTTCTGATTAACATCTTGTTTTTGTGTATTCTATGGTGAAAAGAAAGATTAATATTAAAAAAAGTGACTAAAGTTTGGAGTACCTAGAGTGCCTGAAGTTAATAGATTCCTTAATTTTAATTATTTTTTAACCGCAAATTCCGCAAATAAAATTCGCAAAGAGCGCCAGAAAAAGTTTTAATCATTCATTATTAATTCAAACAGCGTTAGGGGTTGCAGTGAAAATCCTTTTTAGCAATTTTTTATTGCTGAAAAGATTGCAACGAAAAGCCCGACCGCTGTTTGAGCGGGAACGCCCAAAGATAAAAACACTTGCTTTATGTATAAATAGCATTTAGCTAGAATAATCTCAGTTAAAATTTATTTTCCACTTCGGCGGCTTGCAACATTAAAAAGTGCAAGTCCGTATTTTTTATAAAGGGTTTTAAAAGGTCGCTTCCGGGGCCAAACATTGCCAATTCTACATAATCGGCAGAATGGTCCATACTAAACCAGCCTACAGAATTGTGCTGTTTTTGAATTTGAGCAAACGCTTCAAACGGCAAATGTCTTGAATTGTATAAGCCGTCGTCACCAGATTTTAAATCGCTGTAATAACCTAAAATTAATTTAGCTTCTTCTTCTGTTGGCGCAAAATTATTGGCATATTCAATATGTTCTTTTACCTGAGAAATAGAAGTTTCTTTTCCAAAACCGTTTAAAATCCACTCATTGGTGTGTTTATAATTTTGGATGGAATCAAAATTTTCATTGGCATTTTTACCATAAATGATTCCCGGATTCGCATTTCCGTGATCTGTGGTTATGACAATTAAGGTTTCCTTGTTCTGTTCAGCAAAATCTATGGCAACTTTTATGGCCTCATCAAGCGCTGCCTGATCGTAAATTAAGCCCGCAATATCGTTTCCGTGCGCTGCCCAATCCACTTTTCCGGCTTCCACCTGAAGCACAAAACCTTTAGGATTATTTTTCATGGCGTCAATGGCTTTTTGTGTCATTTCTGCCAATGTTGGAATTTTTTCAGTGAGCTCTTTGTTGTTTTCACGATCCTTTGAATATGGGAACCCGTCATCACAAAACACACCCAAAATTGGTTTTCCGCCATAGGCGGCGAGCATTTCACTTCTTGTTTTTACCACCTGATAACCTTCTGCGGCAAATTCCTGATATAGATCTCTATTGTCTTTTCTGTGTTCAGAAGAAAAGTATTTGTTTCCGCCACCCATCATCACATCAAATCCTTGCTGTAAATACTCCTCGGCGATGAAATCTTGATCATTTCGTCTTTTGCTGTTGATGCAAAATCCGGCTGGGGTTGCATGTGTAATGGGAACGGTGGTAACGCAACCAGCCATTTTACCGACTTTTTTAAACTTTTGCCATATAGGCAAATGCGCTTCTCCGTTAGCACTGATATTTAACGCACCATTGTTAATTCTAACGCCGCCGCCCCAGGAAGAACTTGCCGCCGCGGAATCCGTAACAATGGAATTTGCAGAAGCCATGTCCATTAAAGCGCGATTTACTTTATTTTCTTTATACAATTGTAGCCAATGGCTTCCTTTTCCTGTTTTTCTTGAAAGGTAAATATCGGTCATATTTAAGGTGCCTGTGCTCATCCCGTCACTAACGATAACAATAATATTTTTAGCTTTTTTATTGCTTTTTTTATCATTAAAATCAAGAGTGGATGCTGCAATGTCAAATGGATGTAACAAGGAAGTTCCAATCGCAAAAAGCGAACCATTTCTAAAAAATTTTCTTCTGTCCATATTGGGGTATTGTTGAAATATTTGTCAAATATAAAATTTAAAAAAACAATAGATGTTATGCATCTTTTAATAATTTGTTAATAATAATGAAATATTTTGAAGGTTTGGTGTTTTATTTTTTGATAATCTAAAAAATAAACTAAATTTAGATAATTTTATTTATAAAATATGATTCCGAAAAAATACCACCAAACTGTCTCCTTAATAATTATCATCGTCTCAATTTTTTATAGTTTTTATTCCTTATCGCCTTCGGTAAAAATTGAAAAAACAAGTTCATTAACGGAGTTTTCTACCGATAGAGCATTGCAGCAATTAAAAGAAATTACCAAAAAACCTCATTTTACGGGTTCAGCAGAACATGAAGTTGTCAGAAATCACCTTGTTTCAGAATTGGAAAAATTAGGATTGAAGGTTGAAATTCAGGAACATATGGCGGTAAACAAAAAATGGAGAGCAGCCACAAATACCAAAAATATTTTAGCGCGAATTAAGGGAAGCGAGAAAGGAAAAGCCTTGTTGTTGCTTTCCCATTATGATTCCAATCCGCATTCTTCGCTTGGAGCCAGTGATGACGGTAGCGGTGTGGTGGTTATTATGGAAGGAATTCGCGCCTATTTGGCGAAAAAAGAAGTCCCGAAAAATGACATTATTATTTGCATTTCCGATGCTGAAGAATTGGGTTTGTTGGGCGCCAAAGCTTTTGTAAATCATCATCCTTGGGCAAAAGAGGTTGGATTGGTGTTGAATTTTGA
>JAGXIN010000093.1 GCA_024635575.1 Flavobacteriia bacterium | reverse complement strand
TACTTATTCCTAATTTCAATTTATCAGCAAACTTCATACTATCCCCGTTTTTTATTTCTATTTTTACATCACAAATGTAAGAATAATCCATAAATATGTTTACAGGAATTATTGAGGAAGTAGGAGAAGTTATTGAAAGCATCCGTGAAAACGGCAATCTCCATATAAAAATTGCCGCTAAAATGGTACCCGAATTAAAAGTCGATCAAAGTGTAGCTCACAATGGAGTTTGCCTGACGGTAGTTGATTTAAAAGACGGGATTTACACTGTTACCGCAATTAAGGAGACCCAGGATAAATCCAATCTTGGGAATTTGAAGCAAGGCGATTGGGTGAACCTGGAGCGTGCGATGATCCTTGGCGACCGCCTGGACGGACATATTGTTCAAGGCCATGTAGACCAGACAGGAATTTGCAATAAGATCATAGAGGAAGAAGGAAGCTGGGTTTTTACCTTTGAATACGATCCAGGGATGCAAAATATAACAATAGAAAAAGGTTCAATTACTATTGACGGGATAAGTCTGACGGTGGTAAATTCAAAGCTGAACGAATTTAGCGTTGCAATTATTCCATATACCTATAACAACACCAATTTTAAACAGCTCAAAAAAGGCGGTAAGGTAAACCTGGAATTTGATATGATAGGGAAATACGTAAAACGATTGTCCCAACTTTCCTAAGAAATTTTTCTGATCCTTAAGAAGTAAATCCCCAGCGCAAAGCCGACGGTTGCCAGTATATAAATATTATCGTCTATAGGAAGTTTTAAACCTGGAGGTGGTGGGTTATCACTTAAAGTAGTCATCTGCGGTTCCGGAAGCTTATTGGAAAGGGTTTGCCCCCACGAAATTATCGATGAAATCATCATTACTGCCGATGAAAGAATTTTATACCGCATATATCTTCTCATAGTCGTGCGTAATATACTACAAGAATTTTAAAAAACATAGGCTTTATATGAATTTGGCTAACGACAGCCAGGACTTACCGTGCCTGGTAAGTATTGAATTCGGGATTATTTTAGCTGTTGGAATTAGGCTCATAATCCAAAACCGGTTAATAAAACCGGCGTAAATGGATTTTTGAGGATTAAAATGATTAATGAATTGAAGTGGATTTTTTCCCGGAAGCTGTAAGAAAATAGATTCCCAAGGCAAGCCCGGATGCCAAAAGAATAAAAATATTGGTATCTAAAGGGACTACCAGACCCGGAGGTGGAGGTCCAGGTCCATCCAATTCAGAATTCATCTGAGGCTCGGGAAGTTTGTTATTCTGAGCCAGGGTAAGGGTAGACATCATAAGAGTGAATACCAACAAAAGAATGATATTTGGCGCTATTATTTTCATAATCCTGCAAAATAAATTACAATGAATTTTTTAACTAAAAAGCTTTGTATTGGGGAATTAAGAGAAAATTAAACAGGAATTTTTTCTTAATTGGGGAAGGATAAAATTACCCAGTCTATAAAGATAAATAATTTACTGATAGGATGCTACAAAATTATTCTATTTACCTGGTGCTGAATATGAAGCAGGGGATTTTTTATTTGCAAATCCTAAAAAATAAATCCCAAGACCCAATCCTGCCGCCAAAAGAAAATAAATGTTAGAATCTATGGGAAGAACAAGCCCCGGAGGTGGTGGATTGCCCTTGCAATCTTTTGCAGCACGACACTCCCCATCGCAAAATCTTTCCCCAGGTTCACACGGATTATCGGCTAGGGCATAAGTAGAAAATGAAAGCAGTATTGCAATAAAAAGAATGATTCTCTTCATAAAAAGAATGGTACTAATTTGGGCATAGTAACAAACTTATTTTAAAAGAAACTAGCTATCAAAACAATTCGATGAAACGCTACATATAATCGATAAAAAACCTATATTTTTATATTTTTCGGATTTTCCAAAGGATTTTCAGGCAAAAAACATCATTTTTCATAGAAAAATATGAAATTAATTGACTGAAGAATTAAGGCTTTTAAAGGTTTTAATTGACCGGAAAAATTATTTGTTGGGAATAGGGAGAAAAAAAATTGAAAGCTGAATATTAGTTCCATAAAACAAAAAAAACCTCTCATTTTATGAAAGGTTTTTTTGTTTTAAAAGTGTTCCAAATGAGGTTTCATCAAGACAGACTTCTCCTCTGAAATTAATTCAAATAAAAAAAACCCGCGAAAAGTGAGGTTTTAGCCGTGGTTCCACCTGGACCAAACATTAATTATTCTGAAGAAATTGACAGTACTTATACAGATGAAAATGGTAATTATGAACTAATCTTTGAAACAACAGGAAAAGGAGATAAATATCGAATATTGTTTGAACGCGACAACGAATTTTGGACATATTATACTCTTCCCGTAGCTATTGAAAATATAGGTCGCTCACAAGAAGTCAATTTTGATTTTTTACATCTTTATCCAGTAAATTTAAAAATAACATTAGAATCCGATGTGAATTATCTACCAATAAGAAAAAGCCCCAATTTTACATCTTTCAGATCTTCAGATTGGTTAGAACAAACCGAAACTGAATATGTCCGCCAAATCTTTACCGATAAAAACTCCGAAGAAGAAATAAGGTTTTTAAGAACAAAGCCAGATGGAGATTACCAAATAGCAAGTTTTATAATTCCAAAAACAAATACGACCAATCCAATAGAATTTGAAATCCTAATTAAAAATAGCGATTTCAGTGATAGTAATTAAAACTACACAGAACACAAGTTTATAAGTAATGTGGGTTGTGGCATATAATTCAAAGTTCGTTATAAAACACATTGATAAGTGTTTTATAAAATTGACTCAATATTTCTCTCATAAATTGCAATTTTTATTGTTCTTATTTTAACAAAAAAACTAAATTCGTATACCAAAGGGTCTTTTTATAAATATTATACTTAATCAATTTAAGGAATTTCATAATTTTTTCAAACCAAATCAATGTTCTACCTAAAGCATCTCAAAAGAGTATCATTTTTATCTAACATTTTTTTTATTCCCTGTTTGTTTTTTTTATATTCTTGTGATAAAAACAGCCCCATTGATACTGAGATTGAAGATGTTGTGGATTTAACACTGAAAATTGAGAGTGTTTTTCCTGTTAAGGCTGATTTAGGTGATACGCTTTCCATAGTTGGGAAGAATTTCGAAAGAAGTGTGATTTTATATCTTAATGAAAAAAAATTAGACATTCTTTTTAATAATGATTCTTTGGTTAAATTTCGGGTACCCTATGACGGGTTTGACCCTTTTGATTACAAAATAAAAATTGATAATGGTGAGGGTATCGAAAATATTAAAATTTTAACATCGCCATTTCAATTATTTGCTCCTATTGTTGATTCAATCCCAGTTAATTTTAAATTTGGGAAGGAAGTTGTTATATATGGTAAACATTTAACCAATATACCAACAAGAAAAACTGATATTATATACTTAGATAATGAACCAATTACTGTTACAAGCCAAAACAAGGATTCAATAGCATTTAAATTACCGAATAATTTACAAAATTTTGATCACAACATATTAATAAAGGCCCAACTTCAAGAACTTGAGATCTTAAATGGAATAAAGATTCCTCAACCAACTATTACTGGTGCAAACAAAAACGAGGTGAAAGTAGGAGATGAAATTATGATTTATTTATCTGATTTTTTTCCAGACATTACTGGCTTGAATGATTTTTTTATAGCAGAAAATAAAGTAGAAATAACAGAAAGATTTAGAGATTCGTTACTTATCAAGGTTCCTTTAGGCCCTTATAAAAGTAGGGATATTGGAAACTTAAAGATCAAAATGTTTAATATTGACTTTAAGGAAAACATCGATTTGAACCTTATATCAAAATGGTACTTATGGTCATATAAACATGATAGAGAGCTTACCAACGGAATTGCAGGAGTAGGCAATCTTACCTTCTGGAGTTTTTATGACAATAATTCGCCATATTTTAATGTGTTCAGAAACAGTAATGATGTTCTGAATAATGTTATATACAAATATATTCCAGAAAATGACGAATGGGAGGAATCAATAATCCCTATCTCAACTGAAGATATGGGATTTGGAGAAGTTTTTTATTTTTTCCCTACGTATGACGGAGAGCACACCTTTATTTATATAAGCAGGGAAACAAACAACTTTTTTAAATACAATTTCCAAACAAATACAGTAACTCAATTAAACGACTTTGTAAACAATGAACTCATCCGACAACCTACTGGATTTGTTCATAATGGTGAGTTATATTTTGGATTAGGATATACGGGTGCTACATCGGTATTTCAAAATAGAAAAATATGGAAATATCGAGAAACAAATAATTCCTGGGAACAAGCTACAGAGATCCCATTGGTAAATGATTATGACTTAAGAAATGCCCCAAGCGTATTTGAAAATAATGGAAAATTTTATATTGGAAATGGAGAAGAGCGCACAACTAATTTTTGGGAATTCTCTCCTGATGACACTTGGGTTAGAAAAAGTGATATCCCGAACCCGGTTCAATACGCTCTAAATGTTCAAATTGATGAAAGAGGATTTTATTACAATAGCTATCTTAAAAATTTTTGGGAATATAATATTGGAAGTGATCAATGGATAGAGCGAAACGACCTAAAACCTGAAGGTTATAATTTCGGAAATGAATATATGTTTATTCATAATAACTATGTTTATTTAGTAGGATATCAAATTGGATACCCCCCATCAAATTCGCTGTTTTTTAATTATGATCATATAATTTTAAGAACTGAACTTTCCAATTTTTAGAATTATGTTAAAAAACTTTTTTTACGTCTATATTTTATTATTTCTAGTTTTAAGCTGCCAAAAGGATGACCCAACTCCACCTGATGAAGAAATTAATTTGACGGTATTTGTTTCTGTTCCTCAACCTGGAGGTGTAAATTTGAAGGCTAATTATACAGGTTTGAATCAAAGTGAGATAACCGAATCTGGTTTTCTAATATCATCTCAAAATGTTCCAAATTTTAATAATTCTTTCTTAGTTGAAGGAATAATTATTAATGATCAATTTGAAAATACGATTAATACAGATTTGGTTTATAACAACAACTATTTTGTTAGAGCCTATGTGAAAGTTGGAAATACCGATGTTTATTATAGTGATGAACAATCATTTGTCTCTTTAGGTTCCACACCTCCAGTTATAAACGAAGTAACAAAACAAGCACATTTATTAGATACCATTACAATCTATGGCAACTATTTTTCAAATAAAACAAATAATATTAAAGTGTTATTTGGCGATGAATCAAGCAGGATAATTGCATCAAATGATACTATTATAAAGTGTATTGTTCCAGAAACCGTTAAACGGTTCGACCCTCCAATAGAAGTTAAGGTATATGAGAAGAAAGTTGCAAATAATAGTTTTTCTTTATTTAAACCAGAAATCACATCAATTTCACCTTTAAATGCTACTTTTAGAGAAGAATTGACCATTATTGGTGAACATTTTGATTTTGAAAAATCAAGAAATAAAGTTTATTTTGGAAACATAGAAGCCACAATAACCTATTCCAATAGAAACACTTTAAAAATTTTAGTCCCTGATGATTTGGAAAGTAGTTCTGAACAAATCAAAGTAATAGCTCAATTACAGGAAACCACTCACAATGAAAATTTTCAACTTACACCTCCTCAAATAAGTTTTGTTACAAAGGATGTATATGCTAATCAAGATATTGTGATTCAAGGAGCTTATTTTCATCCTATAAAAGATAGGAACAAAATTATCTTTGAAAATGCAGATGCAAACATTATCTCTGGAGGCACTGAAACTCTAAATACAAAAATCCCTTATGGGCCTTTTCCCAGAAGAAAAGCAATCGTAAAAGTCCAATTGTTGGATATTCTTGTAGAATATGAAATTGAACTTAATATTCTAGATAAATGGGTCATGGTATCAAATGAATTACCATTTCGCTTTTATAGGTCTTTGAATAATGCTGTAGTAGCAAATAACAATGCTTATGTTATAGCCCCTTCGAAAGATATTAGTGATGAGAAATATTACTTGTGGAAGTTTAATCCCAATGACTTTAGTTGGGAGCAATCTACGATTCCTTTTTCAATGAAATGGAGTGGTGTAGCAGAGGCAAACAATGATAAAATATTTGTTTATACAGCTAAAAGCGACAATGCCTTTTGGGAATTTGACCCATTGAACCAACAATGGAACCAACTCGACGACTATCCTGGAACAAGAAGAGATTACGCTACACATTTTTCATTAAATGGAGATGTATATATAGGAATGGGAGCTGACTATGAGCCATATACAAGTATAAGTAATAAAGATTTTTATAGATTTTCACCTAGTAATGGTAATTGGGTTTCAATTGCTGATTTTACTGGTGAATATTATAACCGTACCGAAACTTCTGTTTTTACAATTGCCAATATCGCTTATGTTGGCAATGGAGCCTCTAATACAGGGATGGTAGATTTTTGGTCTTACCTTCCTAATTCAAATGAATGGAAACGAATTGCAGATTTCCCATATGCAAGCAATTATACAGCAGGTTTTGAATTAAATGGATATGGTTTCGTCACTGGAGCGGGATATGGTATTGAATCTTGGAAATATGATCCAATAAATAATAGTTGGGAACAATCTTACGATATTGGGAAACCAAGAGGAGGTCATTTTTCTTTTTCCCTTAATGGTAAAGCTTATATTGGTGGAAGTGGATCTCCTGTTGGGTCATTTACAAGTTATGAATTATATGAATTTAAACCATAATTAATTATTATCAGCTATTAAAAACAATACTTTTTTTAGGCCAATAAATCTTGATTATCAACTTAAACATGAAAAAAAACATAATAAATTTATCAATTGTTTTCCTGGTATGTATCCTATGTTGGACTTGTGGAAAGGATGAAATAGAACCAAAAGGAAGTGTTGAAGGTGTTATTTCTTCAAATGGGCTTGCAGTTAACGGCGCATCTATAACACTAGGAACAACTGGACAAACAACGAGCGATTTTCAAGGCCGATATAGTTTTATAGATATCGATTCAAAGACCTATGGAATAAAAATAGCAAAAGGAGGTTATGTTCCCATAAACGAGAACCTCACAATTATTGGTGGGAAAAACCAAGTAAAGGATTTTGAATTTGTTAAAATTAGTGGCCCAATAATTTTCACTAACGAGGCATCCAACATCACACCAAATACTGCAAGCTTTAGCGCAAATGTTAGTTTTTTAGGGAATGGTTTTTCTGGAACTATAGAGCATGGACATTGTTGGTCTACTACCCCTGAACCTATATTAGGTGATTATAAAACAGAATTAGGAACCATAAATTCAACTGGAGAATACCAAAGTGAAATTGTTTCTCTTGAGGCTAAAACCACATATTATGTTCGTTCCTACATAAAAATTGGTTCTGTTATATTTTATGGCAACCAAATAGAATTTAGAACTAAGGCCTTTCCTCCAGAAATCAACGGTTTCACCCCTAAATTTGGCCCTATAGGAACACGTGTGGAAATTAATGGAAATCATTTTTCCACCACAATTATGGAAAATATTGTTAGGTTTGGTTCTTTTACTGCTGAAATAGAATCTGCCACAGAAAACTTATTAGTAGTTAAAGTTCCTTATGTAGATAAAGCACAAAAAGTAAATATTTCGGTCACAATTGAAGATATGACTGATGTTTCCGAGGACCTTTTTGATATATGGTTTCCTTGGACGCAAAAGAATAGTCAAGGTTCTAAAACATTTTATGCGGCATCCTTTGTCATGAATAATTTTGGATATGTTATAGGTTCTAACAGCACCAATATGCTAAAATATAATCAAGAAACTGATTCTTGGGAAAACAATTTAAGTTTACCTGAAAACTCAGGGAAAAAACCTTTCGCCTTTAAATCTGGAACCAGAATATTTGCACTACTTGATCATGGATTTTGGGAGTATAATGCAGCAGCCAATAAATGGACTCAGAGAGCGAATTTCCCGGGAAATTTACAAACGGATAGAAGGTATAATTTCAATTTTAGTATAGATATGTCTTTATATATTGGTAATTGTTATAAAACCTATGATATGTGGGAATATAATGTACTAAAGGATTCATGGGGTAGAAAAGCTGATTTTATCGGTAATTTTGACACCCTTAATCCTGTTTGGGGAAATTATACTTTTTCAGTTGGTCAAAAAGGATTCTTAGGAGTAAGTCAAACAGCATTTGCAATTAATACACTCTGGGAATATAACCCTTCACAAGACGTATGGGTGGCGAGAACACCGATCCCTTCAGATGCTCATAGTTTATATGCTAGTTTTTTGATCAATAATGAAGCTTACGTTGGGCTAGGTAGAAATTTCGAATGGGGTGACGGGTATGTTTCTAATGAACTGTGGAAATACGACGCCATCAATGATACATGGATTAAATTTCAAAATTCTCCAATCAACATGTCTGTTTATGCTAGTTTTGGTATAAATAATAAAGGCTACATCCTGCCATTGTATACAAAGTTTGATGAAGGAATAGATGATGTTTGGGAATTAGATCCTTCTAGAAATTAAAACAATTTCTTATCAAATACACATACGGAATAAGTGTAGGATTCTCAACAACACAGTTCGGAGTTATACCAAAAGAAGAATTTGCTGGTTCAGCATTACAACGCAAAAAACCAGACCCTGATAAGAAACCAATAAAAAAGGAAAAAGTTAACGACGAAATAAAAAAAATTAAGCTTAGAACACTTTCAAGAAGATCAAAACAAAAGAT
>JAGXIN010000092.1 GCA_024635575.1 Flavobacteriia bacterium | reverse complement strand
TTGAAACTTTAATTGTGAATTCTTTAAATCAAAAAATATATACTGAAAAAGATGTTTTTCTTTTAAATGAACGCTGGCATTGCTTCGATGCGCATTCTGATTTAAGTGCCACCGATAAAAATGAACTGCTTCATCACTTGAGTAATGCCATTAAATCAACAAACAAAAAACTTAAAGAATCATCACATATCATTATTACTATAGGAACCGCTTGGGTTTATAAGTTTATTGAAACAAATGCCATTGTTGGCAATTGCCATAAAGTTCCCCAAAAAAAGTTTTCGAAAGAATTGCTTTCCGTTGATGAAATTTCTGCTTCATTAAAAAATATTTGTCTTCATATTTCAGAAGTAAATCCTACGGCAACTGTTATTTTTACGGTTTCACCCGTTCGCCACATCAAAGATGGTTTTACAGAAAATTCACTTAGTAAAGCGCATTTAATTACGGCAATTCATGAAGTATTGGAAGTTATTCCCACTTTGGGGGTTAGAGGGCTATATTTTCCTTCTTTTGAAATGATGATGGATGATTTACGCGACTATCGTTTTTATAACAGCGATATGATTCATCCCAATGAAACTGCGGTTAATTATATTTGGGAAAATTTTCAACATGTTTGGATTGACAAAAACGCGACTTCCATTATGAAAGAAGTTGACAGCATCCAAAAAGGACTGGCACACAAACCTTTCAATTCAGATTCGGAGCAACATCAACAATTTTTGGCGGACTTAAAACAAAAGATACTTGCTGTAGAAAAAAAACTGAGTATTAAATTCTAACAAAAAAAGAGAAGCAATTGCCTCTCTTTTTTGATATATGTTATTTGTCTTTATTTCACAAACTTGGCCACATTTTGCCATGGACCTCCGTTAATCACATCAATTCCCTGTTGCTTTAAAAAAGAGGCTGCCTGTCCGCTTCTCGCACCGCTTCTGCATACTGCAATTACCTTTTTATTCATTTTTTTTATCTCTGCAACTTTTGAAGGAATCGCATTTAATACCATATTTTTTGAGCCTTTTACATGCCCGTCTTTAAACTCTTCTACTGTTCTTACATCAATAACAACTGCACCATCTTTTAAATATTCTTCAATTGAAGCAGCATCATTCCCTCCGCCAAATAATCCGAAAAAACCCATTCTTTTTAATTTAAAATTTATGCAAAGATAATTCAATAAAACCTTACCATGGTAACTATAGTTACGCTATTTTGAAATTAAACGAATTCCATTGGAGATAAGCTGTTCATACTTTTTAATTTTTTTAAGTTGTGTTAAATACTTCAGAATTTCGGTTTCTATTCCTGTATTTGACTGGTAAACAATCTCATACATTTCCAATGCCAATAACCAATCTGAGGTAAAATTTGCTTTCAATTTTTCGAAGATTAAGTTTAACCTCAAAAAATCAACTTCGCCGCTCTTTCTCATTTCAGCAATTTCCTGATACTTTTTATGCAACTTGGTTTCTTCTTCTGAATAAGAAATTTTATGCGTTTTTGTCGCAGAAACTTCTCCTAAATTTTTAAAGGAATTAACGGAAGCAGGTCCGGCATAGGCCGAAATAATTTCTTTCCCCACTGCCATATCGTAAATTCCCCATGCTGGCTGAAACAATACTTTATCGTTATGGGTTACCGTACAATTTTTAAAAGAAATCAATAAAATCTTCCCTTTTAAATCACGTTTGCCTGTAATAACCTCTCCTTCCACTATTATATTTCCCTCAAAATGCAAAGTTGTTTTTTTGCCTTCATAAATTCCATAAACTTCCAAATCTTTAGGAAACATATCTTCAATAGCCAAATTAATGCCTTTTAATTTTCCAATTGGACTTCCAAAACCTTCTGCATGATAATCAACTCCATGCCCAATTAATTCCTTGTCTCTGGTAGCCAAGGCAGTTGGTCCGGCAGTTTGAATATAAATTGGTCTGTTATTGTCATCTTTAACCACATTGGTAAAAACACCAGATATTTGCAGCCCTGTACTTAACTCTACGGTTCCAATATTTTTAGATTTTACCAATTTTTGAACGCCAGCCAGCCCTCCTGTTCTTAGCGCCATTTTATTGGCAAATTCTTCCAATACAAAACTTAAATGCGCAAAATCGGGTGTTACAAAAAGTTGTGGCTGCGGTTTGGTGATGTCGAAATTTTGCGTTGCTGCGGCTATGCTGTAAGGAACTTTTTTAACTTCATTGGTCAAACATTTTTCACTTTCGCCTATGGAAGAAAGCAATCCGGCACCATATATTTTCGGATTTCCCAACGTTCCTATTAAGCCGTATTCAACAGTCCACCAATGTAAATTCCTTATTTGCGCCATTTCGGAAAGTTCTCCCATTGTATTTTGCAGCTCTTCCACTTTATGTTGGGCATTTTCAATTTCTTCTGGAGAAGAATTAGGATCTTCCTTTAAAATGGAAAGCAACCTGATGGCTTCATACATTTCATAATCTTCCGAAGAAGAAATTGCCTTACAGCCAATTTCCCCAAATCTTCGCAAGTATTCGGCATATTCCAGGTTGGCGATAATTGGCGCATGACCTGCGGCTTCGTGGATAATATCGGGAGCCGGCGTATATTCAAGATGATCAATTGTTCTTATATCGGAAGCAATCACCAACACATTATAAGCCTGAAATTCCATAAAAGCATTGGGCGGAATAAATCCATCCACCGAAACCGCTGCCCAGCCTATGTCTTTTAAAATACGGTTCATGCCTTCCATTTTAGGGATTTCCTCTGCAGAAATACCCGTTTTTTCCAAGCCTTCCAAATACGATTCATGTGCCACTTTACTTAAAAAATCAATATTCATGCGCATCACATAACGCCAAACTGCCTGATTTTGAGCCGTATATTCGGCATAAGGCTGCTTCACAATGAATTGATGCAAATGTTTAGGCAACCGTTCAGTGACTTTATTGAATTTTATCGTATTTTTCATTTTATGTTATTTACGCTGTGAATTTACGCTTTTTTAAAATTCTCACTAAAAATTTAGAAAAAAAATGGTTTTCATATTTAATTTCCCATTAATAGGATGGAGGGTTTTTCGCAATCGTTTTAGTAATTTTCACAAGAATTTATGACCCATTGAAAAGCCCTTCAATTGAATACTTTGTATCTTTGTTTTTTCAATACAATACTTATTTTTATGAACAAGAAAGTGATTTTAATGATTTTAGACGGATGGGGAATTACCCAAGACCCTAAAGTTTCAGCAATATACAATGCGGAAACTTCTTATATCGACAGTTTGTACAACAAATACGCAAATGCAAGTTTGCGCACCGACGGAGAATATGTGGGTTTGCCGGAAGGCCAAATGGGAAACAGTGAGGTTGGACATATGAATTTAGGTGCCGGCAGAATTGTGTATCAGAACTTGGTGCGGGTGAATATGGCGGTTAAAAATAAAACACTGGGGAAAGAAAAAGTGTTGCTTGATGCCATTTCTTATGCGAAAGAAAATAACAAAAATGTTCACTTCCTGGGATTGGTTTCCGATGGAGGCATCCATTCCCATATTGATCATTTAAAAGGATTGCTGGATGTTGCTGCAGAACACAATCTGAAAAATGTGTTTTTACATGCATTTACTGACGGAAGGGACACTGATCCAAAATCGGGCGTCGGTTTTATAGAAGATATTCAAAATTATATGAAGGAAACAACCGGCGAATTGGCTACAATTACCGGGCGTTATTTTGCGATGGACAGAGACAAACGCTGGGAACGCATAAAATTGGCTTATGATGCGGTTGTAAATTCCGAAGGCGAAAAATCGACCGATGCCATTAAAAGTATGAAAGAAAGTTATGCCAATGATGTGACCGATGAGTTTATAAAACCCATTATTATGACCGATGAAAATGGCCAACCAAAAACGCAAATTAAAACGGATGACGTAGTGATTTTCTTCAATTACAGAACCGACAGAGGCCGTGAACTTACGGAAGTGCTTACCCAAAAAGACCATCCTGAATTTGGAATGAAAACAATTCCACTGTATTATGTAACCTTAACCAGTTACGATGACACTTTCAAAAATGTTCATATTATTTATGAAACCGACAATCTGGAAAATACATTGGGTGAAGTGTTGGCAAACGCCGAAAAAAAACAAATAAGAATCGCAGAATCAGAAAAATATCCGCACGTTACTTTCTTCTTTTCCGGCGGAAGAGAAGACACATTTGAAAATGAAACCCGTATTTTATGTCCGTCCCCAAAAGTTGCCACCTACGATTTAAAACCCGAAATGAGCGCTTTTGACATTCGTGATGCCATTATTCCAGAATTGGACAAAAAAGAAGTAGATTTTGTGTGCTTAAACTTTGCCAATGGCGATATGGTTGGGCATACAGGGGTTATGGAAGCTGCCGTAAAAGCTTGTGAAGCTGTTGATAAATGCGTGGAAGAAGTGGTGGCTTCAGCCTTAAAAAATGATTACACTACCATCATCATTGCCGACCATGGAAATTGTGAAACCATGATAAATCCAGACGGAACGCCGAATACTTCACATACCACCAATCCAGTTCCCGTAATTTTGGTGGACAAAGATTTGAAACATATTGAAGACGGTGTTTTAGGTGATATTGCACCTACTATTTTAGAACTAATGGGGGTAGAAAAACCGGCAGTTATGACGCGCCATTCTTTAATTTAATTTTGTAGTTTTACGGAACTTTAAATTTTCACACCATGAAAAATGTATTTTATTTTATCCTTATAGTAAGCACTTTGAGTTGTTCCGCCCAAAAAAATATTGCAACAGCGGTAAAAGATCCATCAGGAAATTTAATCGGCATTGCCAATAAAGAAAGTTTTATTGAGGCACCTTTTAATGAGTGGTTTACACCAAATTATGATGCTTATGAAACAGACAAAGAAGTGATGGCAAAACTAACGCCGCTCTTAAAAGATATTACCATAAAAGCATTTATGGGAACTTGGTGTGGCGATAGCCAAGAGCAAACGCCTGTTTTTTATAAAATTTTGGATGAAGCTAATTTTGACTATAACAATTTAGTGCTAATTACCGTAAACAGAAGCAAAGTTACTCCCGACAATTTACAGGAAGGTTTCAATATTGAAAGAGTTCCTACCTTTATTGTTTATAAAAATGATAAAGAAATTGGTCGTTTTGTTGAATATCCAAGAGAATCTGTTGAAGCCGATTTATTGAAAATCGTTAGCGGCCAACCTTACAAACATTCTTACGAATAAAAGCCC
>JAGXIN010000091.1 GCA_024635575.1 Flavobacteriia bacterium | reverse complement strand
TGTTAAAATTTCTCAAAAGAATTGGCTAAGTTTTACCTTAGTTTTTCTTACTCAATTATTACGCTGTCAATTTCAATATTTTCAATGAACTTCTTCACTCTTTGTAGCTGGTATAAAGTAACTAGTATCTAGTACTTCTTTTCCCCTGCAAAATGTTGTAGAAATGTTAGAATCGAACTAACTAATTTTATCTAAAAACTATTCCAAAACTTCCGGTGAACTTTCCGCCTATCCCTAAGCGGGTGCAAATGTAAAACCTTATTTTTTAACCACCAAATAAAATTTGATTTTTTATTTTTTAAGCCTTTTGTCTGCTGTATTTTTATGAACTTCCACCAACACCTTTCCTTATTAGCGGTTGCAAATGTAATCCCTTTTTCCTTTCCTAAACAACTTTTTTTTGCCTTTTTTTGAATAAAAAAACAAATGATTGAAATCAAGCTATTTACAAAGAATAAAAAATAAAATTGGAGTTTATTTTTTCAAAATGCGGGCTACTAAAGTAGGTAATTTATTTTAATCAAACAACATTTATGTACTTAATTATCCCTTTTTCTTAACGGGTCTTGGAACAACTATCCAGCTTGACCCCAATTCTATATAATTAAAATCAACTTTTGACGGTTGTGGCTCTAAAGTTCCATCAGTAAAAGCGCGTTGTAAAATATCTTCAATTAAAAAATCCTTTGTATTGTGCACAGGGTCATATCTGTCTTTTAAGGACAACTTAAACAAATTTGCTGTAGTGTTATACCAGAATGCTTTCCAGCCACTTCGGTAATCCTTAACCAAATCAAATGCAGTTTCACCAGTTTGCCTATGCATCAATTTTATTAAAATCTCTCCTTCGGTCCTTGTTAATTTTTTTAGCTGGTCGGTAAATTCACCTTCCATATAATTTTGAATTACTTTTATATATTGTTTTTTCTTTCTCTTAGATTTTATTGCCTCCAATCTTTCATTCAAAGTTTCTAGTCTGTCAGCTGCCAATTTCGCATAAGGATAGGCTTTTAACGTTTTTTTACGATACCATAAATAATAGCGACGATCATAATCTGTCCTAAATTTTAACGATTTCAACAAAAAAACCTCATCCAATTCTATCAGTAAGGTATCTCCTTCAAAAATAGTGTACTGTTCCATTAATGGAATAGAATCCTTTTCTTCTTGCGCAAAAAGAAGTGCACCTATAAATAGGATAGGCAATAACAAAAACTTTTTAACCTTATTTTTCATCAATTATTATCTTTATCAAAAAGAGTTCCAAAATTACAAAATTCAAAAATCTATTTCAAATATCTTACTATTTTATTAATGCGATATGAATTATAAATTTTGGCATAGATAACATTTTACTATCTTGCGTTCACAAAAACATTTAAATAATTATGAGTAACTCTATCTTAAATAAAAAATCAATCGACTTTTTAGAAAAATATTTGAATAACGCTTCGCCTACCGGCTATGAAAGTGAAGGCCAAAAAATTTGGATGGATTATTTAAAACCTTATGTTGATACCTTTATAACGGACAGTTATGGTACGGCCGTGGGTGTAATAAATCCGGATGCGAAATTTAAAGTGGTTATTGAAGGTCATGCTGATGAAATTTCATGGTATGTAAATTATATCACTCCTGAAGGATTAATTTACGTGATTAGAAATGGCGGAAGCGACCACCAAATTGCACCATCAAAAATAGTAAATATTCATACAAAAAAAGGCATTGTAAAGGGAGTGTTTGGCTGGCCTGCAATACATACAAGAGATAAAAGCAAAGAAGAAACTCCAAAATTGGACAATATATTTATTGATGTTGGCTGTCAAAAGAAAGAAGAAGTAGAAAAATTGGGGGTCCATGTAGGCTGTGTAATTACCTATCCCGACACTTTCTTTATTTTAAATAAAAACAACTTCGTTTGTAGGGCTTTAGACAATAGAATGGGCGGATTTATGATTGCCGAAGTCGCGCGTTTATTAAAAGAAAATAAGAAAACACTTCCTTTTGGGCTGTATATCACAAACTCTGTTCAGGAGGAAGTTGGCTTGCGTGGTGCCGTAATGATTACGCAAAGAATTAAACCAAATATTGCCATAATTACCGATGTTTGTCACGACACGTCAACCCCAATGATCGATAAAAAGAAAGAAGGTGAAACACTTTCCGGAAGCGGACCTGTGATTAGCTATGCTCCTGCTGTTCAAAATAATTTGCGGGAATTGATCGTGAATACAGCCATAGAGAAAAAAATTCCTTTTCAACGAAATGCTTCTTCAACAGCGACAGGCACTGATACCGACGCATTTGCCTATAGCAATGGTGGTGTTCCTTCGGCTTTAATTTCATTGGCATTGCGCTATATGCACACTACTGTGGAAATGGTTCACAAGGATGATGTTGAAAACGTTATTAAATTAATTTATGAAACATTGCTTTCTATTGAAGATGGCGAAACTTTCAGTTATTTTAAATAGATGGCAGTAATTGGAGGTTTATTGGCACTTGGCAGGCTGTTTCTATTTATATTAATTGTTTTATTCTTCTTTTGTTTATTATTGGTTATTAGTTTATTTTATCAAAGCAAAGAAAAAAAATTGGAGCGCGGAATATTGCTAAGGCGTTTTTTTATCAGAATTTTACACCGAATTTTAGGATCAAAAATTACTGTTTACGGAAAAGAGCCTGTCAATTCCGGCTTAATAGTTTCCAATCACAGAAGTTATTTTGACCCTATGGTTATTTTAAAAAACATCTTGGCTTCTCCCGTTGGAAAAAAAGAAGTCGCTTCCTGGCCATTGATTGGGAATGTTTGTAAAACAACAGGTGTCATATTTGTGAAAAGAGAAAATAAAGCAAGCAGAGACCAAACTTTAAATGAAGTTAGCTCAGTTCTGGAAAATGGCTTTTCTATTTACAATACCCCTGAAGGCACAACACATATTAAACCAACCACCATCAATTTTAAACCTGGTGCGTTTAATATTGCCGCAGCCTTGGGCGTTCCGGTTATGCCTGTTGCCATCGATTATAAAAATCTTGATGATGCCTGGGTTGGAGATGATACTTTTGTGCCTCATTTTTTAAAATGCTTTAGCAAATGGAGCACTGAAATTAAGGTTAGTTATTTAAATCCAATTTTTTCTGACAATGTAGAGGAATTAATTTCCCTGTCCAAAAATCAAATAGACCAGGAACTTATCCGATTTAGAAAAGACTGGAATTTAATTGATTAATAGATTTTTTAAATGATATAAATATAAGGAGTAATGAAAAATACCATTTCTGAAAGAATTTTTGATTTTTTAAAAAATTACCCACCATTAAATTTAATTCCCAATGCAACTTTGTTGGAAATTTCTCAAAATGTGGAAATTCAATATTTTGAAAAAGATCAAATTATTTTTAGTCAAAATGACCATCCTCATGAACATTTTTATATTATCAATCAAGGATCCGTAAGGCTTTACCGATTTATTGAAAATGAAAAGCATGTGCTTGATATTTGCGATGAAGGTGACTTGTTCGGTCTAAGACCACTGATTATGAATGAAAATTATTTAATGGGGTCTTCCGCAAATGAAGAAACTATTTTATATGGAATTCCTATCAGTTTGTTTCATGACATTATTTTAAACTACCCAAAAGTAAGTCAGTTTTTAATCGCAAGTTTTGCCACAAATACGCGCGAACCATTTTCTGAGAAACATAAAGGAAAACTATTTGCAAATGTTGCCGCCATTCAAAAAATTGAACATGGATTTTCAGAAATACAATCTGCAAATTACAATAAAAACCCAATAACTTGTTCGCCAGACACAACCATACAAACGGCTTGTCTCATTATGACGAAAAAATTTATTAATTCTATTATAGTTACAGAAAATGAAATTCCTATTGGGATTATTACAGATAAAGATATCAGAACGAAAATTGGAACCGGCTTATATACAATCATCAATAAAGTCAGTGATATTATGACCAGCCCCGTGGTTACTTTTCCCCAAAATATCACGGTTGCCGAAGCTCAAATTATGATTTTAAAGCATAAAGTTTCCCATTTATGCATTACTAAAGACGGTAGTAATAAAACAGAACTTGTCGGAATTTTAACCCAACAAGATTTGATACTGACACAGGGAAATAGTCCTTCGTTGCTTACCAAAGAAATAAAAAATGCCAAGGATGCAGAAACCCTTAAATATATAAGGGCAAAAGCGTCTGACTTAACCAGAGGATACTTTGAACAGGAAATCCCTATTTATTTTGTGACAAAAGTAATTTCTGAAATCAATACCGCCATTACAAAAAAAGCGATAAGAATGTCCATTTCAGAAATTGGAAAACAGCCGCCTGTATCATTTTCTTGGCTGGCATTGGGAAGCCAGGGACGAAAAGAGCAATTATTAATGACCGATCAGGACAATGCTTTGGTATTTGAAAACGTAAATCCCGCTGAATACAATTCCGTAAAAAATTACTTTTTGGAATTGGCTGAAAAAGTTACCGAAAAACTTAATATTGTTGGTTTTGACTATTGTCCGGCAAACATCATGGCCACCAATCCAAAATGGTGTATTTCTTTTGATGAATGGAAACAGCAATTTAAAGAATGGATAACCGACCCAATTCCAGAAAAAATATTGTTAAGCATTATCTTTTTTGATTTTGAATTAATTTATGGAGATGAAACACTCTACAACAAAATGGCCGATAGTGTATTTGAAACTATTGAAAAAAATCAAATATTTTTAGGCTTTTTAGGAAAAGTTACTTTAGACAATCCTCCTCCTTTAGGATTCTTTAAACAATTTTTAGTTGAACAGGATGGAGAAAACAAAGATAGTTTTGATATAAAAAGCAGGGCTATCAGACCTTTGGTTGATGCTGCCAGAATTTTATCTTTACATTATAAATTAAGGGCAAACAATACCATTGCACGCTATGAAAAATTAATGGAAATTGAACCTCAAAACAGTGAATTATTTGAATCCTGCGCCAATGCGTTTAAAATATTATTACAATTCAGAACTTCTCAAGGTTTAGCCAATAATGACAATGGAAAATTTGTTGACATCAACAGCTTAAACAAGGCCGACAGGCTGAAATTAAAAAGTTGTTTTAAACCTATAAAAAACGTGCAGGAAGCCATAAAAATGCGTTTTAGGACTTCCCAAATCCCACAAGTATGATTCGTTTTTTCAAAAAAAAACAGGTTCCAAAATTTTGGCAGGAGCATCTTGATAAGGTACAGAACAGCCAAAAATATGCAAATTTTGAAAATATCCGATTTGTCGCCATCGATACTGAAACAACTGGTTTTGACTATGAAAATGACCGAATACTTTGTATAGGTGCAGTGGCCATAAAAAATAATAAAATTCTAGTTTCTGATTCTTTTGAAATCTACCTAAAACAAGAGGTGTTCAATAAAGAAACCGTGAAAATTCATGGCATCAGAAAAAATGGCAATGAAGCAAAATTAAGTGAGGAAGAAGCCATTATTAAATTTATAGAATATTTGGATGATGCCGTCATTGTTGCACATCATACAGCGTTTGATGTGAACATGATCAATCAGGCATTGAAACGGTTGAAAGTAGGCCCTTTGGAATCAAAACAATTAGACACCAATTATATCCATAAAAAAATAGCGAAAACAGATACTTATAAAAAAATATTCAGTTTGGATGAGCTCTGTGAAATCTACAACGTCCAAATGCACGACCGGCATACTGCTTTGGGTGATGCATTGATTACCGCATATTTATTCCTGAAACAAACTTCAAAATACAAAAAAAGCAATGTCCTAAACTTATTCGATTTAATAAATACCAACTATCATTTAATCAAATAAAAACCTTTCTATAAACCCATAAAATTTTGTAACTTTAATGATTAACACTGTTACTTTTTTTTATGAAAAATACTATTGCTGAAAGAATTTACGATTTTCTGAAAAACTTCCCTCCTTTTGATGTTTTAGATAAAGATCAACTCTTTAAAATTGCCTCAAATGTTAAGGTAACTTATGTGGAAAAAGATAATTTCGTTTTTAAGCAAGAAGAAAGCCCTCATGAACATTTTTATGTGGTAAAAGATGGCGCTATTGGCTTGTACAGAGGAATGGATAATGAACAAATTTTGGTTGATATTTGCGATGAGGGAGATATTTTTGGGCTTCGGCCCTTAATACAAAACGATTTATACCTTATGAGTGCAAAAGCCAACGAAGAGTCTGTTTTGTATGCCGTTTCCGTAGAAATATTAAAAGAAATTATTGAAACCAATGATAAAGTAAAGAAATTTTTAATTGCAAGTTTCTCTTCAAATATTAAAACGCCTTATGCAAAAGGCACCAACGGACAGTTATTTGCTAATATAGAAATTCTGCAAACTTCCAATACCAGTTTTACTGAAATTCAAAGCGCTGAATTCACTAAAAATCCTGTTACCACCTTAAAAACTTCCACCATAAAAGAAGCTGCCCAAATAATGAGCTCCAAACGTGTTGGTTCCATTTTAATTGTTGAAAAAAACAATCCGATAGGCATTATAACCGACAAAGATTTACGTTCAAAAATTGCCACTGGGATGGTTTCTATAGATGAAAGCGTGACCAAAATCATGTCTTCACCTGTTAAAACTTACAAGCAAAAAATTACGGTGGCAGAAGCGCAAATTTCAATGATAAAAAACAAAATTACCCATTTGTGCATCACCAAAGACGGTACCCCAAACTCAAAATTAATTGGTGTTTTGTCTGAACATGACATCGTAGTTATGCATGGCAACAACCCTTCCTTGCTCATAAAAAAAGTAAATAGGGCAAAGGATGTAAATGCTTTAAAATATATACGGGAGAAAACTTCAAATTTGCTACTAGGCTATATTGAGCAAAATATTCCAATTATATTCATATCAAAAATTATTTCTGAAATAAATGAAGCCATCACCATCAAAGCCATCGAACTTTCTATTGAAGAAATGGATAAACAGCCACCAGTTAAATTTGGATGGCTGGCTTTGGGAAGCCAGGGCAGAAAAGAACAATTGCTGATGACCGATCAAGACAATGCTTTGGTTTTTGAAGATGTTGCACCAGAAAAATACCAACCTACAAAACAGTATTTTTTACAACTTGCAAAAAAGGTCACCGAAAAACTCAATATTGTCGGGTTTGAGTATTGCCCTGCAAATATGATGGCAAGCAACCCAAACTGGTGCCTGTCACTATCAGAATGGAAAAATCAATTTAGCCACTGGATTAAATCCCCATCAGAAGATGCCATTATGATGTGTACTATATTCTTTGATTATAATTTGGTTTTTGGCGATAAAAAGTTGGTATATGGTATGTCCGATAGTATTTACGAATCCATAAAGTCTTTTGAAATATTTTTAAATTTCTTAGGAAGAAATGCACTCAGAAACCCACCTCCTATTGGATTTTTCAGGCAATTTTTAGTTGAAAATGATGGTGCCCATAAAGACCATTTCGACATAAAAAGCCGAGCCATGATGCCTTTGGTGGACGCTGCCCGGTTGTTAACATTATCACATCAAATTAAAGATAAAAACAATACCATTTCCCGATTTAAAAAATTAACCAAAATAGAACCACAAAATAAAGATTTATATTTATCATGCATAGATTCCTTTAGAATATTGCTGCAATTCCGCACACAGCAAGGGTTAAAAAATAATGATACGGGAAGATACGTTGACCTTAATAATTTGAGCAAATTTGAAAAATTAAAGTTAAAAGGATGCTTTAAACCTATTAAAGATGTTCAGGAATTATTGAATATAAGGTATAACTTAGCCCAAATGATGTGATGATTTCCTGGTTTAAATATAAAAATTACCCGCATTATTGGAAACAATATTCAAAAAAATTCAAACAAAAACAGCCAAAAAGTATTGAAAATAATCGATTTGTTATATTTGATACAGAAACTACCGGATTAGACTTTAAAAATGACAGAATATTGTCAATTGGTGCCATCAGCATTTTTAACAATATTATTGATGTAGCCGATAGTTTTGAAATCTATTTAAAACAAGAAGAATTTAAAGCTGATACTGTTGAAATTCATGGAATTTTAAAAGAAGGAAAACTTACAAAACTCAGTGAAGCTGAAGCAATGGAAAAATTTATTAATTATATAGGAAACTCTGTTTTGGTAGCTCATCACACCGCTTTTGATATTGAAATGATAAATGCTGCTTTAAAGAGATTAGATTTGCCTAAATTAAAAAACAAAACCATTGATACCGGTATATTATATAAAAAACTAGAAGGTAAAAAAGACAATCATTTTAACCTTGATGCGTTGTGTAAAGAATTCAATATTCCAAAAAATGACCGTCATACCGCGGCCGGAGATGCTTTTATCACTGCATTACTTTTTCTAAAAATCTTAGCAACATTAAAAAAACAGCGCAACCTGCACTATTCAGATTTATTTAGAGTTTCTGGCCAAGAAGGGTTGCTATAAAAAAACGCCCTCAAAAATTGAGAGCGTTTAAACAGCACAGTAAATGCTGTTATTTTTTTTTATAAACCAATTTGCCCATCTCAATAGCAATTCCGGTCTTAGTTAAAATGGTAAAAATAAATGCACCCATCGCCCAAATAGCAAGAGTTACAAAAATTTCGACAAATGAAGGTGTGTACTCAGCTATTTTCCCCCATGGACCAGGTATAAAACCAGGGACTATCAATCCAAACCCTTTTTCTATCCAAATGGCAATAAAAAGCATCCCACATAATACATATAATATTTTCAAATTACTTCGAACTTTATGAAATGTTAATGCAACTGTGGCTATAACGTTTAAACTAATTGATGTCCAAATCCAAGGGAGTAAAGCTGTTTTCCCTTCCAATCCAAAGAATAAATATACAGCACTGATACTATGATGAGTAGGTGCATAAAACTCTTTAAACAATTCAGAAATTAACATGATTAAATTAATTTGAGCAGCAACAGTCACAATTAAGCTGATTTTTTTAATAGTAATGTCCGCTATTTTAAACTCAGTAAATTTTCTAATAATTGCCAATACAATAATAATTAAAGCAGGCCCGGCAGCAAATGCAGACGCTAAAAATCGAGGACCCAATAAAGCATTGTTCCAAAATGGTCTTGCCTGTAAACCTTGGTATAAAAATGCCGTAACCATATGAATTCCAACAGCCCAAAAAACCGACAAAAACACACCTGGAATGTATATTTTAGGATTCGGAGTTTTACCTTGGTAACGCATTATTAGTATATATAACGGTATGGTAATATTAATAAATAAGTAACCATTTAACACAATCACATCCCACGCTAGCATGGAGTTTGGAAAATTAAATACACCAATTCCAGGAATCATATGCCATAAACGAGCAGGACCACCCATATCGGCAACAACAAAAGCCAAGCACATTAACAATGCTGAAACGGCCAACCCCTCTCCTATTAATACTGCTTGTTTAAAATCGATATTCTTTAACACATACGCCGGCAATACCAGCATTACTGCGGCGGCGGCTACACCTACCAAAAAAGTAAAATTAGAAATATACAAACCCCAACTTACACGATCGGTCATACCTGTAGCGCTCAAACCTTGCTCTAATTGTATACTGTAATTATACACACCTAACAGCATTATAAAGGTCAGCACTGCCATCCAAATATGATACACTTTGCTTCCGTGAGTAACCTCTAAAACAGCATCTTTAATTAAGCTTCCAAAAACTTTTAATGTCTTCATTTTTATTTTTTATTGGGCGTTCCCTTTTAATTCTTAAAAGGTCGGGCTATCACTACTCGCTTTTTTATTTCTCAATAAAAAGAGCTCAAACAGATCGCTCTATCCCTCACGCACTATTTTAACAAAAACCAATCTAAATAGATTAGCTTGTAATTTTTAATCCATATAATACCAAAACTTTGGCTCGGTGCCTAAATCTTCTTTTAATCTGAATACTTTTTTATTTTCCAAAATCCATCGAATATTACTTTTTGGATCCAACAAATTACCAAAAGTTCTAGATCCTGTAGGACAAGCCTCAACACAAGCAGGGTTTTTACCTTCACGAGAGCGTTGGATGCAGAAAGTGCATTTTTCCATCACACCTTTTTTACGTAACCTGTTTCCTAAATAATGTTGATTTTTATTTACTTCTTCTTCAGGTACTTCTGGAGTTTTCCAGTTAAATCTTCGTCCATCATATGGACAGGCTGCCATACAGTAACGGCAACCAATACACCAATCATAATCTATTACAACTATACCGTCTTTTTCTTTCCAAGTTGCTTTTACCGGGCAAACCTCAACACAAGGAGGATTATCGCAATGAAAACATTGCGTTCCCATATAAAAATGACCTTTTGCCGGAACTTCATGGTAGTAATTATCATCAGCTTCTTCAAAGTTAAATCCTTTACCGTCTTCCATTTCATGAATACGAATGTATTGCATTTGGGTTGTTCTATCTTGGTTGTTTTCTTCAACACAAGCATTCACGCAATCCATATACCCCTGACACTTCGAAATATTAAAAGCATACCCAAACAGCACATTCTCTTCAGCATCTTTTGAAGACATGTTTATTTTTTTGCCTGTATTTAATTCATAGGAACGAACCAAACGATTTATGGTTTTATCTTTTTCTTCATCGGTCATTAATTTATAATTCCCTTTAAAGTATTCTTCCCATTCCATAGCAGATTTCTCTTTGCTTTCATCACTGCCAACTACACTGCAAGAACTACTTACAGCCCCCGCTCCAATTAACAAACCTGCTGTAATTTTTGTAAATGCGGCTCTTCTGCTCATAGATACATCCATTATTTGGTCATATCCATCTTTTGGTTTATCAGAATCACATGAACCGGCACTCTTTTCACAACCACATGATTCAGATTTTTTAGATCGATTCAAGTTTAAAGAATACCATTTTTTATTTGTTTCATCCATTGTTTACTATTTTATAAAACAATTGCTATTTCTTAATTACTCGCGTTCCTTTTCAACAGTTGTATTAAATCTAACAGGCCAACGTTTTTCAAACTGTGGGCTATGTGGATTATGGCAATTTACACAAGTATTCGAAACTCTTGGAGGAGCCCAGCCACCTAATTGTTTGCCATGGGCACCACCTTTCCAATCTTTAAATTGATCCTGATGGCATTGGCTGCAAAGCTTGTAACTGTAGTTAAAATCAATTTCGCTATTTGTTAAACTTTGTAAATTGTCAAAATCATTTTTTCCGTGGCATGTTGTACAATTCATTGTTTCTGGCCCAGCATGATTCAATTTAATATTCCAATGCGCCGCTTTTTCACCAACTTTGTGCTCCTTCAATTTTTCTAAAGGTTGTGAATGGCATTCTGTACAATTATAAGAAGCTATTTGACTTTTTCTTTCAGGAATTAAAAATTCAAATTCACCATCCTTAACCTCCACTTTCTTGATGGTTTCATTATAAATATCTGAAGATGTTTCGCCCTTATACACAATACTATTAGCTTCAATTTTATCGGTAACTGTATGATATTTATGTTCATCTGAATGTTTACAAGAAACTGCAAACAAACACACAACTATTATGAGGGAAATTACTTTTACTTTTGTTGTCATTTGTCTCAAGATTTTATCTTATAAATACACCTATATCAGTCATTTCCTTATTGTTCACTACGTGGCATTGTCTGCAATTAGAACGTTCTGGGTGTGTAATTCTAATTTCTTTTGGTGCAGATGGTCCAGCATGACAAGCCAAACAATTTTCATGCATTTGAATTTGATGGGGAATAATTGGTGGACTTCCTTCAAAAGCCGTATTGCCAATACTTGGTTTTGGAAAATCGATTGCATTAAATTCTTTAAAAACGCCAGTTGTATTTTGTGTAACGTGACATTGCCTGCAATTTACCTTTTCAGGATGGGGAACGACAGGCGTATATGCATTAAACTTTGCAACAAACCCACCATTTTGGTGACATTTTAAACAACTTTTATCACCCATATTCAATTCATCATCCACAAGATGTGGGATACTTGGCGGCGCACCGTGAAATGCTCTGTTTTTATAATACGTGTCTAAACTTCTTCCTCCCTTAAAATTTTTATCCATAGTGGCGTAATCAATAGCAAAGCTCGCTCTTTCGAATACACCCATTTCTGAAGGAATCAAATGCTTTTCTGTTTCATTTGGAAGCTCAACATGCGCTTCTTCTTTTTCAGCATAATAGCTTTTAGACCAAATAAATATGGCTGCTATGGCTAACAAAACAAAAATTCCTATTAAAAAAGATCTTCTCATAATTAGGTGCTTTTTTAAACTTTTTCAATTTTAACAGCACACTTTTTATAATCTGGCTCTTTTGAAATTGGACAAAAAGCATCTAGTGTAACATCATTTATCATCATATTTTCATCAAAAAACGGCACAAAAACCTGTCCTTTGGTTGGTAAACCACGTTCGTTAATTGAAGCTGGTAAAGTGCAAGAACCTCTTCGAGAAATTACTTTTACTTTTTCACCATTTCTAATTCCATATTTTTTGGCATCTTCTGGGTGTAGTTCTACATAAGAATGTGGCATTGCTTTATGAAGTACTGGAATTCTTCGAGTCATAGAACCTGTATGCCAATGTTCAATTACACGACCCGTATTTAACCAAAATGGATATTCCTGATCAGGAAATTCTGCCGCTGGTTCATAAGGACGTTGCCAAATAACGGCTTTCCCATCTGGTTTTCCATAGAAGTGAAAATCTTCTCCGTTATCACAAGCTGGGTCATATTTAGCATTAAATCTCCACAACGTGGATTTTCCTTTAACATAAGGCCAAATTACTCCGGATTCTTTTTTCAACACTTCTAAAGGGGCCATTCCATGTTTTGCGCCTTCGTGAAATTGACGATACTCATTATAAATTTCTTCAACATGATTTTCTTTGGTATAAGGAAATAATTTTCCATATCCCATACGTTTTGCAACTTCAATAAACATCCAAGCATCTGGCATTGTATCTCCGGGTCCTTCTACCATTTTATCCCAATGCTGGGTTCTTCGTTCTGAATTTCCATACAAACCCCCTTTTTCAATATGCCAAGAAGCTGGTAAAATTACATCGGCAACATCTGATGTTGGTGTTGGAAAAACATCAGAAACAACTACAAAACAAGAATTTTTTTCCATTGCTGGACGATAACGACTCGTTTTTGGCAAAGATACTAGCGGATTTGTAGCTTGAATCCAGATAAATTTAATGTCCCCTCTATCAACTGCCCTAAACATTTCGGTTGCATGGTATGTTGGTTTTGAAGGAATATTCTCATAAGGCACTTTCCAAATTTTAGCAGCCAATTTTCTGTCTTTTTCTTCTGTAACTACACCTTTTGGCAATTTATGGGTAAAAGTACCTACCTCACGAGCGGTACCACAAGCAGATGGCTGGCCTGTTAATGAAAACGGCCCGTTTCCTGGCATTGATATTTTACCAGTTAATAAATGTATGTTGTAAACTAAGTTATTTATCCAAGTGCCACGAGTATGTTGATTCATTCCCATACACCAATACGATACCACTTTTTTGTTTGGATCACCATAAATAGCGGCTAAATACTTAATATCTTTTACGGAAACTTTAGAATATTTAGAAACTTTTTCAGGAGAATAATCTTTTAAAAATAATTTATATGCTTCAAAATCAATTTTTTGAGGCTCATCAGTAAAATGAAATTTATCTTCTACGCCATAGCCAATTTTGGTTTTCCCTTTACTAAAATTACAGTGCTTCTCTACAAACGATTTATTTACCCATCCATTATTAATTATTTCATAACAAATTGCATTTGCAACTGCCAAATCTGTTTGAGGTTCAAACAAAATAGATTTATTTGATGCCATGCTAGAGCGGGTAGTTCTTGTTGCAAAGTCTATAATTTTTGCCCCTCTCTTATTTTTTTGCTCTAACATTCTAGAAAACAATACAGGATGCATTTCAGCCATATTATTTCCCCAAGTAATAAAATAATCGGCATGGTCAATATCTTCATAGCAACCCATTGGTTCATCTGCTCCAAAGGATGTTAAAAATCCTGTTACCGCACTGGCCATGCATAAACGCGCATTGCAATCTAAATTATTAGTTCCAATAGCTCCTTTCATTAATTTTGAAGCTACATATCCTTCTGGAATTGTAGATTGACCTGATGTGTACATTGCCACAGAATCCTTACCATGTTTCTCAATGGTTCCCTTCATTTTTTTAGCAACAATATCCAAAGCTTCATGAATTGGCGTTTTAACATAGCCACCGTTTTTTTTAACCAAGGCATGAGTTAGTCTGTCTTTTGCCTGAATACACATGGTTTGATG
>JAGXIN010000090.1 GCA_024635575.1 Flavobacteriia bacterium | reverse complement strand
GGAATTAAGAAAATGTTGTTCTTTTGGGCTGTAGATTTAGGTTTACAATATGAACCATACGGACAAAATGGTTGGTGGTACGAAAAAAAATTAGCATTGGCCAACAAACTTATTTTTAGCAAATGGCGTGAAGCTTTAGGCGGAAATTTAACGACAATGGTATCTGGCTCTGCCCCATTACAACCACGTTTAGCAAGAGTTTTTACAGCTGCTAAAATGCAGATTATGGAAGGTTACGGACTAACAGAAACTTCACCTGTTGTTTCAGTTAATATGTATAAAGACAAGCATTTAAGATTTGGAACTGTTGGAAAACCAATTGCCGATGTTGAAGTTAAAATAGCAGAAGACGGCGAGATATTGGTGAAAGGTCCGAACGTTATGCTTGGTTACTATAAAGAACCTAAAAAATCTGCTGAAGTTATGACTGGAGAATACTTCCACACTGGTGACAAAGGTGAAATTGATGCTGATGGATTTTTGAAGATTACCGGCCGCAAAAAAGAAATTTTCAAAACTTCTGGCGGTAAATATGTAGTTCCCGCATTGTTAGAAAACCAAATGAAACAATCTCGTTTTATTGAACAAATTTTAGTGATTGGTGAAGGGCAAAAAATGCCTGCAGCCCTTATTCAACCTAATTTTGAATTTTTACGTGAATGGGCAAAACGCAAAAACGAACCTGTTTTAGAAAATAATGCCGATTTAATTAAAAATCCTCGTATTATAAAACGCCTTCAAAAAGAAATAAATAAAGGAAACAAAAATTTCGCTAAATGGGAAACCATTAAGTTATTTGAATTGACTCCTGATGCCTGGGGAATTGACAATGGTTTGTTAACGCCTACAATGAAACCAAAACGCGAAGAAATTATCAAAAGATATAAGCACTTATACAATAAAATTTATGAAATTAAGGAGTAAGTTGTAAGTTGTAAGCTGTAAGTTGTAAGTTGTAAGTTGTAAGTTTTAAGTTTTAAGTTGTAGGTATGTCGATGACTTTTAACTTAAAACTTATAATATTACTTTTAACTTTTAATATTAATTTTAACTTTCAATATCGCCCTTTAGCCTCTAGCCTTTTTACTTTTAATATTTACTTTTTACTTATAACTTATAACTTAAACTTTAAATAATTACTTTTGTCTTCCAAATTAAAAATAAAAGTATGGAACATTTTGTAGTATCAGCGCGTAAATACAGACCTCAAACTTTTGAGGATGTTATCGGGCAACAGGCAATTACAAACACGCTTGAAAATGCTATAAAAAACAACCATTTGGCACAGGCATTATTATTTACAGGCCCAAGAGGCGTTGGAAAAACAACCTGCGCCAGAATTCTAGCTAAAAAAATCAATCAGGCAAGTGGCGAATACCTTGATGAAGATTTTGCTTTTAACATTTTTGAATTGGATGCCGCTTCAAACAATTCGGTTGATGACATTCGGAATTTAAATGATCAGGTTCGAATTCCGCCCCAAACCGGAAAATACAAAGTGTACATTATTGATGAGGTACATATGCTTTCATCGGCTGCATTTAATGCGTTTTTAAAAACCTTGGAAGAGCCGCCTGCTCACGCTATTTTTATTTTAGCGACCACAGAAAAACACAAAATAATTCCGACCATACTTTCACGCTGTCAAATATTTGATTTTAAGAGAATTGGCGTATTAGACACCAAAAAATACTTAGAAAAAATAGCCATTCAGGAACATATTGAAGCAGAAGATGACGCTTTGCATATTATCGCCCAAAAAGCAGATGGCGCTTTACGTGATGCGCTTTCCATTTTTGACCGTGTTGTAAGTTTTTCAGGAAAAGAATTAACCCGTAAAGCGGTTAGTGAAAACTTAAATGTGCTGGATTACGATGAATATTTTAAAACAACCGATTTGTTGCTTGAAAATAACATTCCGGAAGTTTTGGTTCATTTTAATACCATATTGTCGAAAGGTTTTGACGGAAATCACTTTATAACAGGCTTGGCTTCACATTTTAGAGATTTATTGGTAAGCAAAGATAAAATTACCATTGAATTGCTGGAAGTTGGAGACAATGCCAAAAAGAAATATTTAATTCAGTCGGAAAAATGTGATTTGCGTTTTTTATTGCAAGGAATTGAATTGGCAAATGACTGTGATTTAAAATACAAAAGCAGTAAAAATCAGCGATTACTGGTTGAGCTAGCCTTAATGCAACTAGCCTCTGTCACTTTTGACGGAGAAAAAAAAAACAATAAGCCCTTTATAATTTCGGCTGTTGTTTTCAGGTCTAAATCCCCTAAAAAAAGCAAAGCCAAATTTATTGTAAAAGAAGAAATTAAAGCCATTGCAAAACAGGAAATTCCCGAAATAAAAAACAAGCTTAAATTTTCCAAACCACCAAGCGTTGAATCTGTAAAAGTCGTTGTAAAAACTAATGCGCCAAGAAGGTCTGCCCTTTCCTTAAAAAGTTTAGAACGGAAAACAGAAATTGCTAAAATTGAGGTTGATTTTGAAGAAGTTGACGGATTGCCAAAAGATGCCTTTTCAGAAAGTAAGTTGTTGCTTCTTTGGGAAGAATACATGAATTTATTGCTGGAAAAAGGAAAAAAAAGTGTGGCTTCCATCATGAATTCGAATGTGCCCAGATTGGAAAACGGAATTGTCCATTTTCAGCTGCCAAATGTCTCAATGAAAGACCAGCTTAATCGTGCAAAGCAGCCTTTGATAAAATATTTACGTGAAAAATTGAACAATTATAAAATTGATATTGTTGTTGATGTTAATGAGGAAGAAACCAAAAAATATGCTTACACGCCGGATGAAAAATATCAGAAATTAAAAGAAAAAAATAGCGCACTTGAATTGCTGAAGAAAACATTTGATTTAGACTTATAAACTTTGATATTAAATTCCATTTAGTATCTTTAGCTACTTAAACTTTTAATTTGGACTTAAAACTACTAATCACCTTTATGGTTGGCTTTTTAATTGTGGCCATCGCTGCAAATGAAATAGCAAAAGTTTTCCAGAAAATAAAATTTCCCTTAATCACCGGTTTAATAATCACTGGAATCATCGCCGGTTCATCTGTATTAAATTTTATAAGCCCGAAAGCATTAACTGAGCTAGGTTTTTTAAATGAAATTGCATTGGCTGTTATTGCCTTTTCAGCAGGATCCGAATTGTATTTAAAAGAATTAAGGAGCAGAATAAATAGTATTAAATGGATGACCATAGGTCAACTCATCATCACTTTTTTCATGAGTACTGTTGTCATTTATTTTATAGCACACAAAATTCCGTTTATGGCAAGTATGCCACCCAGCCATAAAATTGCAGTTTCAGTTTTATTCGCGGTGATTTTTGTTGCACGATCGCCTTCATCAGCAATTGCTGTCATTAATGAAATGAGAGCTAACGGCCCATTCACTAAAACAGTGATGGGGGTAACTGTTGTAAAAGATGTTTTGGTAATCATTTTATTTGCCATTTGTTTATCAATTGCGAAAGCGCTCATCAACGATGAAGCAACAGATATTTGGTTTTTTGTTATTTTATTTTTAGAATTGGCAGTTTCAGGCGGACTGGGTATTGTTTTAGGAAGATTCCTCCGATTCCCCTTTTTAACTAAATTTGACATAAAACTAAAAGGTTTTTTGATACTGCTAATTGGCTACAGTGTTTATGTTTTTTCGCATTACGTAAAATTAAAATCACTTGAATTATTACATTATGAATTTGCTCTGGAACCTTTATTAATATGTATTATTGGAAGCTTTGTACTAACCAACTTCAGCAAACACCGCATCGAATTCTCTAAGACTTTAAAAGAAATAAGCCCGGTAATTTATATCATATTTTTTACTTTAACAGGAGCATCACTATCCGTGCAAATATTAATGAGTGTTTTTGGAATTGCCTTAGTGTTATTCTTTTTGCGATTGGTGACTATGTTTTTTGGAGGAATATTTGGTGTTTATGCCGCAAAAGATTTTAAAAAATATAGGTTTATAGCATGGATGCCTTATTTGACCCAAGCTGGGGTTGCTTTAGGATTGGCCACTATAATTGCAAAAGAATTTCCAGTTTGGGGATCTCAATTTGAAGCAATTATAATCGCAATTATAGTCTTAAACCAGCTAATAGGCCCTCCCCTTTTCAAATGGTCACTTAATTATGTGAAAGAAAGTCATTTACGAGCAAGAACCCCAAAATTTGAAGGAACTCAGGATGCCATAATTTTCGGATTGGAAAATCAGTCAATTGCCTTAGCAAAACAATTGCAAAAAAATAAATGGGAAGTTAGAATTGTAAATACAGAAGAAAAAAACGGAAATGAAGTAGTAGGTATGGAAATTGTAGACATCAAAACAATTAGTTTAACGGCTTTGAAAAAATTGAAATTGGAAAAAATAGAAGCTGTTGTATTAATGCTTGACGATGAAGATAATTACAAATTAGCCCAACTAATTTATGAAAATATTGGCACAAAAGATATCATTGTTCGTTTAAATAAACGTGAAAATTTTGATAAATTTCACAATCTTGGCGCTTTAATAATCGAACCAGCTACTGCCATGGTAAGTTTGTTAGATCATTTTGTGCGTTCCCCTAGTGCAACATCCTTGCTCCTTGGAATGGGAGATGATCAAGACACTATGGATATTGAAATTAGAAATAAAGACATCCATGGAATACGATTACGGGATTTAAGATTACACCCGGATATTTTGGTGCTTTCCGTAAAAAGAAAAGGGCAACACCTTGTTTCTCACGGATATACGCGTTTGAGATTGGGAGATATTATCACCATGGTTGGTTCAGCAAAAAGTTTAGACGAAATTAAATTTAAATTTGATACATAATGTTAGGCTTAAAACTTCCTACAGACCCTCGCTGGGTAAATATTGCCGAAAAAAATATTGATGAAATATTAATAGATCACGCCCATTGCGAACTGAAAGCAGCTTCAACGGCAAATTCTTTAATTATGAGTTTTCCGGAATATTCAGATTTGGTTACGGAAATGGTTTCTTTGGTGAAAGAAGAAATGAGTCATTTTAAAATGGTGCATGACCGACTTTTAAATCGAAACATTAAATTGGGACCCGACAGAAAAGACATTTATGTAAATAATTTATTAAAATTTTTCCCAAAAGGCGGCAGCAGAACCACGCAATTGGTCCACCGATTGCTGTATGCGGCACTTATTGAAGCCAGAAGCTGTGAGCGTTTTAGGCTGCTCTCAGAAAATATCAAAGATCAGGAACTGGCAAAGTTCTATCACGATTTAATGGCCTCTGAAGCAAATCATTACACCTTATTTTTAGGTTTTGCGAGAAAATATGGCGATCGTGAAGAAGTGGATAAAAAATGGAACGATTTATTGGAATTTGAAGCCGAATTGATGAAAAATTTAGGAACTCAAGAGACGATTCATGGGTAAATTTCAATTGAAAATGAATTTTGAATGTTAAATTATAGATGTTGAATTATTTTAAATCTCAACAAATAAACAATTAAAAAGTTTACAGTTTTCAGTTGCAGTATTCAGTAAAAAATTTAAAATCCAAAATTCATAAATCGTAAATCAAAAAAACTAACAACAAATAACTCAAAACTAAAAAACCGTCCTATGATTTTTTTCGTTAGGACAGAGCGTTAAGAAAATGTATGGGATACATTTTTAGCGATAGGGCCAGCTGGCGCGATGGAGCACAGATAACAGCTAGCGCAATTAATTTTACAG
>JAGXIN010000013.1 GCA_024635575.1 Flavobacteriia bacterium | reverse complement strand
TTACATTTTCAAAATTAATGAAATTAAAACGCATAAAATCTTTAAAATTTTGTGATTAGAACAAAATTCATCTCAAATATTTTCAAAACAATCAAAAACAAAAACAGAATTTATGTATATTTAAATCCTATTTTTGCACTATGGAAACAAACAGACAAAAAAAAATTGCGGGTGTTTTACAAAAAGATCTGGCCGATGTTTTACAACACGATGCGCAGGATGGAATGAAAGGGGTAATTATATCTGTTACTAAAGTTCTTGTTACTTCAGATTTATCAAATGCCAAAGTTTACATAAGTGTTTTCCCTCAGACAAATAGAGAAATTATTCTTGAAGGTCTTAGAGAAAATACGGCCACCATTCGCTATGAAATGGCAAAACGAACCCGAAAACAGTTGAGAAGAATGCCTGAACTCTTTTTTTATATGGATGACAGTTTGGACTATATTGAAAATATTGACAATGCCATAAAAGGAAAACAGGAAAATCCAATTAAAAATCCCGATATTTTAGACGAACGCAAAAAGCGATAATTTGAATTTTTCCTTATATATAGCCAAGCGATATTTATTTTCAAAAAGCAGCAACAACACCATAAATATAATCACTTTTATTGCTGCTATTGGTGTAATCATTGGAACTTTAGCTTTGTTTATAGTGCTTTCCGGATTTTCCGGATTGCGTACTTTCAGCATTGGTTTTTTAAACACTTCCGACCCGGATATTAAAATTACCGCGACAAAAGGGAAATCGTTCGATTTCAACACTAAAATTGAAGCCCTGATCAATCATGAAACCGGGATTGCTTCTTATTCAAAAGTGATTGAAGAACGCGCATTTTTCGATTTTAATGAAAAAACACATATTGCTTATATAAAAGGGGTTGACATTAACTACACAAAAGTAAACCGAATGGACACCACTGTTTACACCGGATCATGGCTAAACCAAAATATGCCATTAGGAGCTGTTGTTGGCAATGGAATTTCGAGTCTGTTGTCTATTGGTGTTTATGATTTTTTGGAACCTTTAAAAATTTACGTCCCAAAACCGGGAAGTGGCTATATCACCAATCCAGCAAACGCTTTTACTAAAATTAATACGCAACCAATCGGGGTTTTTTCTTTAACTGATGAAATTGATAAAAAATATGTGTTTATCTCTTTGGAATTGGCTCAGGAGTTGCTGAATTACAATCCGACCCAAATTTCGGCCATCGAACTTAAAGTTAAGAACAGCGATGAACGTGCAGAAATTATTGATCAATTAAAAATTGGTTTGGGACCTGAATTTAAGGTAGAAACCCGAGAACAGTTAAATGCTGTGTTTTATAAAATGCTGAATACCGAAAATTTGGCTTCCTACTTAATATTTACGCTTATTTTAATTATCGCATTGTTCAATGTCATTGGCGCCATTATTATGATGATTTTAGACAAAAGGGATAATCTTAAAACATTGTATAGTTTGGGCGCAACCATCAAAGAAATAAAACGAATTTTTATATTTCAGGGATTTTTACTGACGCTTTTTGGACTCTCAATTGGATTATCGGCCGGAATTTTGTTGGTTTTACTTCAGAAAAAATATAGCTTATTTATGATTACGCAACATCTGGCTTATCCGGTTGAATTCACTTTCTTAAATGTAATTACCGTGCTTGTGACCATTCTTGTTCTGGGCTTGCTGGCTTCAAAAATTGCCAGCAGCAGAATTTCTAAAAAAATTGTTGCGTAAAATGTTGTTTAACTGTTGAATCGTTGAAATGTTTAACTGAAGTTTAGTTTTAACTTTCAACTTCGGTCTTCGGTCTTATTCAACTTTCTGAAAAATCAGGCAAATTTCTGAAGCACTTCCTCAAAAACATCATAAACCTCCTGCGCAGAATCTGACTTTACCATTTTTAAACGGTATTCTTTAAAATCTGGGATACCTTTAAAATAATTGGTATAATGACGACGGGTTTCCATAACGCCCACAATTTCAACACCTTTCCATTCAATTTCCATTTTTAAATGACGTCTTGCCATTTCAACGCGAGCGGCAATAGAAATTTCTGGTAAGTGTTCACCTGTTTCAAAAAAGTGCTTTACTTGTTTAAAAAACCAGGGATTTCCAATACTTGCCCTGCCAATCATAGCGCCGTCCAATCCAAATTTATCGCGCATTTCCATAGCACGTTCCGGTGAATTTACGTCGCCGTTTCCAAAAACGGGAATGTACATTCTCGGATTGTTTTTCACCGCTGCAATATGGCTCCAGTCTGCTTCGCCTTTATACATTTGGGCCCTCGTGCGTCCGTGAATGGAAATTGCTTTACAGCCAACATCCTGCAATCGTTCTGCCACTTCAACAATTTTTATGGAATTTTCATCCCAGCCCAAACGGGTTTTAACGGTGATGGGTAAATTGGTGTGTTTTACCATAGCTTCGGTTAAACTCACCATCAAATCAATATCTTTTAAAATGCCGGCTCCGGCACCTTTACAAACCACTTTTTTTACCGGACAGCCAAAATTGATGTCGATAATATCCGGGTTCGATTGTTCAACAATCTCCACCGTTCTCAACATAGATTCTAAATTAGCGCCAAAAATTTGAATGCCAACTGGTCGTTCTTTTTCATAAATGTCCAGTTTTTTTCTGCTTTTTGCAGCATCACGTATCAATCCTTCCGAAGAAATAAACTCCGTAAAAACCACATCCGAGCCCTGTTCTTTGCACAAAATTCTAAATGGCGGATCGCTCACATCTTCCATCGGTGCAAGCAGCAATGGAAAATCGCACAATTCTATATCTCCTATCTTTATCAAATCAAAAATTTAAGTGTGCAAAAATACACAATTTTAATTATTTCGATATTTATTCATAAAATTGTATTTTTGAATTTATTAAAAATAACATTTATGAAATTAAAATTATCAATCCTGATTTTATCAGCAATGTTTGTAGCCTGTAAATCTTCCCAACATAAAACCGCTTACGATGGAAAATCGGGCGCCACTAAAATTGTGAATACCATTCATTATCCGCAGGAAAAACATTTAAAAAATATAAAACAACTGACTTTTGGCGGAGATAATGCCGAAGCATATTGGAGTTTTGACAATACGAAACTTACTTTTCAGGCCAACACAAAAGGCTGGGGACTGGAATGCGACCAAATTTTCACGATGCATATAGATGATGATTTAAGCAAAGGAAAAATTCCGCAAATGATAAGCACCGGAGAAGGAAGAACCACCTGCAGTTATTTTTTGCCTGGAGATTCCACCATTATATATTCCTCCACCCATTTGGCCAGTAAAGATTGTCCACCTGTTCCAAAAAAAGAAGATTATGGCAATAAGTATATTTGGCCAGTTTATGAAGGTTTCGATATTTTTGTTGCCGACACAAAAGGAAATCAGCTAAAACAATTAACCTTTGAAGCCGGTTATGATGCTGAACCAACCGTTTCCCCAAAAGGTGATAAAATTGTATTTACCTCAACAAGAACCGGCGATTTGGAATTATTCACCATGAATATCGACGGATCCGAAGTAAAACAGGTCACTTTTGAGTTGGGTTATGACGGTGGCGCTTTCTTTTCACCAGACGGAACAAAATTAATATTCCGTTCTTCACGTCCGAAAACAGAAGCAGCAATAAAAGAATACAAAGATTTATTGGCTGAAGGATTGGTGCAACCAACAAATATGGAATTGTATACCTGCAATGTTGACGGAAGTAATCTAACCAAAATCACCCATTTAGGAAGTGCCAACTGGGCGCCGTTTTTCCACCCTTCAGGGAAAAAAATTATTTTCTCTTCCAACCATAAAACGAAATCGAGCTTTAATTTATTTATGATTAATGTTGACGGAACCGGCTTGGAACAAATTACTTATGACGGGGTGTTTGACGCCTTTCCTATGTTTTCTCCAGATGGAAAAAAACTTGTTTTTTCTTCCAACCGAAATAATAACGGCACACACGACACCAATTTGTTTATTGGCGACTGGGTTGAATAGCAAACATTTAAAGATGCCGTGTTTTCAAACCCTTATTTCGTTATATTTGCGCAAATTAAAGTAGAAAGGAATACGACGTATGAAAAACATTAGAAATTTTTGCATCATTGCACACATTGACCACGGAAAAAGCACGCTAGCCGACAGGTTATTAAGTTTTACTGGAACCACGACAGCACGTGAAGAACAAGCTCAGCTGCTGGACAGCATGGATTTGGAACGCGAACGCGGCATTACCATTAAAAGTCACGCCATTCAAATGGAGTATATGTATGAAGGCGAAAATTATATCCTAAATTTAATAGACACTCCGGGGCACGTAGATTTTTCCTACGAAGTTTCCCGATCAATTGCCGCCTGTGAAGGCGCTTTGTTAATTGTTGATGCCGCACAAAGTATTCAGGCACAAACAATTTCCAATTTATATTTGGCTTTAGAGCACGATTTAGAAATTATTCCGATTTTAAATAAAGTCGACCTGCCAAGTGCCAATCCGGAAGAAGTTACCGATGATATTGTTGATTTGTTAGGTTGTGAACCTGAAGATGTGATTCACGCAAGCGGGAAAACAGGTTTTGGCGTTGAAGATATATTAAAAGCAATTATTGAAATAATTCCTGCCCCAAAAGGTGATGTGAATGCCCCATTGCAAGCGTTGATTTTTGACTCGGTTTACAACTCATATAGAGGTATTGAAACTTATTTCAGGGTTTTTAACGGAGAAATTAAAAAAGGACAGCGCATTAAATTCATGGCAACAAATAATGAATATTTTGCTGATGAAGTGGGTACCTTAAAATTAACACAAGTCGCAAAAAAAAGCGTAAAAGCAGGAGATGTAGGTTATTTGATTACCGGCGTTAAAACCGCTGTTGAAATTAAAGTTGGTGACACCATCACCGACGCTTTAAATCCGACCCAAAGCAGAATCGAAGGCTTTGAAAATGTAAAACCAATGGTCTTTGCTGGTATTTATCCTGTTGATACAGATGAATATGAAGAGCTCCGTTCTTCAATGGAGAAATTGCAATTGAACGATGCTTCTTTGGTGTTTGTTCCTGAAAGTTCCGCTGCATTGGGGTTTGGATTTCGATGCGGATTCTTAGGAATGCTTCATTTGGAAATTATTCAGGAAAGATTGGAACGTGAGTTTGATATGATGGTCATTACCACCGTACCAAACGTGTCGTACCACGCTTTTAGCAACAAAAATCCCGATGTTCCTATTTTAGTGAACAACCCAACCGATTTACCCGAACCTTCAAAATTAAATCGGGTTGAAGAACCTTATATTAAAGCGAGCATTATTACCAAATCCGATTTTATCGGACAAGTGATGAGTTTGTGTATTGAAAAACGCGGACAAATAACAAATCAGACTTATTTAACGCCGGAGCGTGTTGAACTTACTTTTGAAATGCCTTTGGCTGAAATAGTTTTCGATTTTTACGACCGATTAAAAACGGTTTCCAAAGGATACGCCTCCTTTGATTATCACCCAATTGGAATGAGAACTTCAAAATTGGTCAGGCTTGATATTTTATTGAATGGCACAGCTGTAGATGCACTATCTTCTTTGATTCACACAGACAATGCCTATCATATCGGTAAAAAAATGTGTGAAAAACTGCGTCAGTTAATTCCACGCCAACAATTTGACATTCCAATTCAGGCAGCAATAGGTGCCAAAATTATTTCGAGAGAAACCATAAAAGCGCTTAGAAAAGATGTAACCGCAAAATGTTATGGTGGTGATATTTCGCGTAAACGCAAACTGTTGGAAAAACAAAAGAAAGGTAAAAAACGAATGAGACAGGTAGGAAATGTTGAAATTCCACAAGAAGCTTTTATGGCCGTTCTAAAATTAAACGACTAAAAACCGATTTACCCATAAACTAAAAAAGCACCGTGAAAACGGTGCTTTTTATGAATTTTAGAGATATTATTCTCCGTGCATCCAATCTTTTTTTGCTGTTAATTGTTCTTCAGTTTCTACATGCTCTTCATCTAGAATACAACAATCAACTGGACAAACTGAGGCACATTGTGGTTCTTCATGAAAACCTTTACACTCTGTACATTTATCAGTTACAATAAAATAAAATTCATCAGATATTGGTTCATTTCTTTTATCAGCATCAACTTGTTTACCATTTGGTAATGTTATCATACCTTTTAATGAAGTTCCATCTGAATACGACCAATCTCCATCCGGTTCGTATATTGCATTATTTGGACATTCTGAAATACATGCATCGCAATTGATGCATTCGTCTGTTATTCTAATCGCCATGATTACTAATTTTTATTATTAAATATTCTACAAAATTATATAAAATTTATGCAATTCTATGTGATAAAAGTCATTTACTCTTCAAAAAAGAAAATATACCTTTGGGCCTTTATGTTGAACTTACAATAATTTTCAATAAATTTAAACAAAATTTTTTTAATTTACATTAATTATGATTACAACTAAAACAATTCTTCAACCTGAGGTACTGGAAGCAGTAGTTGTCAGGTTTGTTGGGGATTCAGGAGACGGAATGCAGCTAACAGGAACTCAGTTTACTGATACCTCGGCAATGTTTGGTAATGATATAGCAACTTTCCCAAATTATCCTTCTGAAATTAGAGCTCCACAAGGAAGTTTATATGGTGTTTCAGGATTCCAGGTTCATATAGGAAGCGTAGAGGTAAGCACCCCAGGAGACAATGTGGATTTACTGGTGGCTATGAACCCTGCCGGATTAAAAACTAATTTATATTCGGTAAAGCCGGGTCACACAATTATTGTGGATACGGATTCCTTTACAAAGAAAAACTTAGATAAAGCTGAGTACAAAACCAATCCGCTTGAAGATGGTAGTTTGGAAAACTACCGTGTTATTCAGGTTGATATGACTTCCTTGACCAAGGAAGCCTTAAAAGATGTTGAAGGATTAGACAATAAATCCATAACCCGAAGTAAAAACATGTTTGCTTTAGGAATGGTATATTGGATGTACAATCGTTCATTAGAACATACTTTTGATTTTTTCAATAAAAAATTTAAAACCAAGCCTCATTTAATTGAAGCAAATACTAAAGTGCTGAATGCAGGTTATTATTTTGCCGAAACTTTAGAGTTGATTCCTAATGCTTATTCTATTTCCCCTGCTAAAATGGCACCGGGAACCTATAGAATCATTATGGGAAATGCCGCTACCGCATGGGGGCTATTGGCTGCTGCAGAAAAATCTGGTTTAGAATTATTTTTAGGTTCATATCCTATTACGCCTGCTACCGATATTTTACATGAACTTGTAAAACACAAACATTTTGGTGTAAAAGCTTTTCAGGCAGAAGATGAAATAGCTGGTGTTACATCGGCCATTGGTGCTTCTTTCGCAGGAGATTTAGCCGTTACAACAACTTCAGGACCAGGATTGGCATTAAAAGGCGAAGCAATAGGCTTGGCGATGATGGTTGAACTGCCATTGGTCATTATTAATGTACAACGTGGCGGACCTTCAACAGGATTACCTACAAAAACAGAGCAATCAGATTTATTGCAGGCAATGTATGGAAGAAATGGTGAAAGCCCAGTAATTGTGATTGCCGCAAGCACTCCTGCCAACTGCTTTAATTTTGCTTTTGAAGCAGCCAGACTTGCTTTAGAACATATGACTCCGGTAATATTATTAACAGACGGATATATTGCAAACGGTTCAGCCCCTTGGAAAGTTCGATCTGTTTCTGAAATGCCTGAAATTAAAAATCATAAGATTACGAAAGCAAAAGAAAATTGGAGCCCTTACGACAGAGATGAAAAAACTTTGGCACGGGTTTGGCCAGTTCCAGGAACGCCAGGATTGGAACACAGAGTTGGTGGATTGGAAAAAGACCGTATAACGGGCAATATTTCTTATGAACCTATTAACCACGAAAAAATGACGCACATTAGAGCGGAAAAAGTCAGACTGGTTCAAAATAATATTCCTGAATTAAAAACCGAATTTGCAGATTCAGGTGATTTGTTGGTGATTGGATGGGGCGGAACTTATGGCTCCTTACATTCTGCCGTAAAACTAATAAATGATGAAGGCTACAAAAAAATTGGATTTGCACATTTCAATTATATAAATCCAATGCCAAAAAACACGGAAGAAATTTTATCGAAATTCAAAAAAATTATTGTTTGCGAATTAAATAGTGGTCAGTTTGTTTCTATTTTAAAAAATAGATTCAGCAAATTTGAATTTTCTCAACACAACAAAGTTCAAGGATTACCATTCTCTAACGACGAACTAATTCAACAATTTAAACTATTGGTATAATTATGGAAACTACAACAACTGTAAAAAAATATACATTCAAAGATTTTACAAGTGACCAAGAAGTTAGGTGGTGCCCTGGTTGCGATGATTATGTAATTTTGCGATCTATGCAAAAAGCACTTCCTGAAATGGGCGTTAATAAAGAAGACGTTGTATTTATTTCAGGTATCGGATGCTCATCACGTTTTCCATACTACATGGATACTTACGGAATGCATACCATTCATGGTAGAGCACCCGGAATTGCTTCTGGCATAAAATTGGCCAATCCCAACTTAAGTGTTTGGATTATGACCGGTGACGGTGATTCAATGGCTATTGGTGGAAACCATTTTATTCATTTATTAAGAAGAAACATCGACTTAAATATGGTGATCTTTAACAATGAAATATATGGGTTAACCAAAGGACAATTTTCTCCAACTTCACTTATTGGTCAAAAAACAAAATCATCTCCTTATGGAAACACACAACCTCCTTTTTCTCCAGGCGAACTGGCTTTAGGTGCCAATGCTCGTTTCTTTGCCAGAATTGGCGGTAACAATCCGAAGGATATGACACAAATCTTTATTGATGCGCATAATTTTAAAGGAACTTCCTTAGTTGAAGTACTTCAAAACTGTGTGATTTTCAATGATGGATGTTTTACTGATGTTACCGATAAAAATGTAAAAGAAGACAGACAAATTTTTCTTGAACACGGCAAGCCAATGATTTTTGGAAAAAACAAAGATAAAGGCCTTGTGTTAAATAAATTGAAATTGGAAGTTGTGACTATTGGTGAAAACGGAATTACACAGGAAGACATTTTAGTTCATGATGCCAAAGAAGAAGCGAAAACGCTTCATCATATGCTTGTGTGTTTGGAATATCCTTTAGCTACAGGAATTATCAGAAGTTTTTCAGATGTTACTTTAGAAGAAAGAGAAAATGCACTAACGGCTCAGGTTAAAGCAAATTCAAAATTCAAGAAAACAGATGATCTTTTCTTTTCAGGAGAAACCTACGAGGTTAAGTAATAAAAAAATAAAAAAAATAGCTGACAAAAATCAGCTATTTTTTTTTATAAAACCATAATTTTGCACACGAATTAAAAAGTATATAAAAAATGGGTTCAGAAGCCATCATTGTATTTTTACTGGCAGCAATTGTTCTGGTTGCCGGCGCAAACTTTTTATCGGATTTAATATCACCAAAATCTGATAATCCACAAAAAAGAGAACCTTACGAATGCGGTGTTCCAACCATCGGTCCAACCTGGATTCAATTTAAAGTAGGATATTATCTTTTTGCCATTCTTTTCTTGATTTTTGATGTTGAGGTAGCATTTTTAGTGCCTTGGGCCGTAGTTTATAAAGAAGTGGGCACTGTTGCTTTGGTAGAAATAATTGTATTTCTTTTCATATTGGGATTGGGATTGTTATATGCATATAAAAAACGAGCTTTACAATGGGAGTAGAAAAAAAACGATATTTAAGTCAGCTTGAAGAAGAGGGATTAAAACAACCTGTTCCTGAGGATTTTCCGGGTAAAATAATTCCAGGAGGAAATGGAGGAAACATTGTTGTAACTACATTAGATAGTGTTATCAATTGGGGACGCGCAAATTCACTTTGGTCATTGTATTTTGGCACAAGTTGTTGCGCCATAGAAATGATGCAAACTGGTGCTGCAAAACACGATTATTCAAGATTTGGTTTTGAGGTTGCAAGAGCATCTGCACGTCAGGCAGATTTAATTATTATTGCCGGTACCATTGTTAACAAAATGGGACCTGTGTTGAGACGATTATATGATCAAATGGCCGAACCAAAATATGTGATCGCAATGGGTGCTTGCGCTATTTCAGGAGGCCCGTTTTACTACAATACCTATTCAGTAATTAAAGGTGCTGACCATGTAATTCCTGTAGATGTATATGTTCCTGGATGCCCTCCGAGACCAGAGGCTTTATTGGAAGGAATGATTATGCTTCAACAAAAAATTAAAACTGAAAACATGGCCAAAAAGGTAAATCCTGTTGATGGTTTTGATGAAGGAAAATAATTTGTATTAAATCATAAAGACCATGACAAACGAAGATTTACAAAATATAATTACCGGTTTAGGAACCGATTTAGAATTTACCACTGAAGGGTCTGAATTTTTAAATGTAATCGTTCCTAAAGAACAACTTCATAGTATTTGCAGCCAATTAAAATCGAATCCAAAATTAAAATTTGATTATGCATTTTGCATAACCGGTATGGATTGGGTTCCGGCTTTGGGTGTTATTTACCATTTACATTCAACGGAATTGAAACATGAGATCGTTGTAAAGGTGATGGTTGAAGACAGAGAAAATCCAACCTTGGACTCGGTTCACGACATTTGGCAAACAGCAGACTTTCATGAATTGGAAATATTCGATTTTTTCGGCATAAAATTCAATAATCACCCAAAATTAAGGCGCCTGTTTTTAACGCCGGAATGGGAAGGATTTCCTTTGAGAAAAGATTATGTTGATGAAGCAAATATGATTATTAAATAGCCTTATAAATGACTAATCAAGAAGCACAAAATAAAATAAAAACTGAAGAGTATTTTATTAATATGGGACCTCAACACCCGGCAGCTCATGGGGTGTTACGATTAATTTTAACCATTGACGGTGAGATTATTAAAAACGTGGAACCAGATTTAGGTTACATTCACCGTTCTATCGAAAAAATGTGCGAACGCGACAGTTACCAGCAAATAGTTCATTTAACAGACAGAATGGATTATCTGTCTTCCCACATTAATAACGAAGCGGTTTGTTTGGCGGTTGAAAAAGGCCTTGAAATAGAAGTTTCAGACAGGGTTAAAGTGATAAGAACTATTTTAGATGAGTTAACCCGTATTGCTTCTCACTGTTTATGGTGGGGGGTAATGGGAATGGATTTAGGTGCATTAACCACTTATTTTTATGCTTTCAGGGATCGTGAAATGATCAATGATATTTTTGAAGAAACATGTGGCGCTCGTTTAACAATGAATTACAATGTTCCGGGCGGATTAATGTTCGATATTCATCCAAATTTTGTAAAACGCACTAAAGATTTTATTGCTCAATTTAAAACCAAGATTCCAGAATACAATCTTTTATTAACTGACAATGTGATTTTTCAAAAAAGAACAAAAGGTGTTGGTATCCTTACCAAAGAAGATGCTATTTCTTTTGGGGTTTCAGGACCGGTCGCCAGAGGTTCAGGTTTTTCAAGTGACGTGCGTAAACACCATCCTTACAGTGCTTATGACCGCGTAGATTTTAAAGAAATATTACTTACTGAAGGTGATACATTTGCCCGTTATCAAGTTAGAATGATGGAATTATGGGAATCTGTTTCAATTATAGAACAATTGATTGACAACATTCCGGAAGGAGAAACGAAAGAAGCCACAAAAGCAGTAATTAAATTGCCAAAAGGTGAATTTTATCAACGTGTTGAAACAGCAAGAGGTGAACTTGGTGTTTATATAAACAGTACCGGGAACAAAAACCCTTATCGCGTAAAATTCCGCTCACCAGGATTTTCTAATTTATCTATTTTAAATCACATCTCAAAAGACGTATTAATAGCCGATTTAGTGGCAATAATGGCTTCATTTGATTTTGTAATTCCAGATATAGACCGTTAATCATAGACCATGAATTTTTTACAAATGAATATTCCATTGAACATTACAAAAACAATCTCTGATTGGATTTTTTCAATAATGCCTGAAACTGCAGCAAATTATACCATTATGGTTGTAATTGCAGTTGCCTATTTGGCATTATTCGCTGTTGCAGGTTTGTATTTAGTGCTTTTAGAACGTAAAGTTGCCGCCTGGTTTCAGTTGCGTATAGGACCAAACAGAGTTGGACCTTGGGGGCTTCTGCAAACGATGGCTGATGCTTTAAAATTGGTTTCTAAAGAATTGACAAGCACCATCAAAATTGACAAGTTTTTATACAATCTAGCACCTTATTTTGTGATTGTTTCTGCATTAATGGCTATGGCCGTTTTTCCATTTTCAAAACAATTTCAAGCGTTCGACATTAATATTGGTCTCTTTTTCTTAATTGCCATTTCATCAATTGGCGTTATCGGAATTCTTCTGGCAGGCTGGTCGAGCAATAACAAATTTGCTTTAATTGGCGCTATGAGAAGTGGTTTGCAAACCATAAGTTATGAATTATCCGTTGGCCTCTCTATTTTAACAATGGTATTGTTAACAGGTACTTTACAACTTTCAGAGATTATAGAAGTGCAAAGAACCGGAGGATGGCTTATTTTACAAGGTCATGTTCCTTCTATCATTGCTTTTATGATATTTATGGTTGCAGGTACTGCCGAAACCAATAGAGCACCTTTTGATTTGGTGGAAGCTGAATCGGAATTAGGAGCCGGTTTCCATACAGAATACTCAGGAATGAAATTCGCCTATTTCTTTTTGGCTGAATTTATAAACATGTTTATAATTGCATCCATTGCTGTGGTATTATTTTTTGGAGGTTGGCTATCCCCTTTTGGAATAACAGAAAATATTACTTGGTTTCCTGAAGTAATCTGGTTTATCATTAAAGTTTTAGGCCTCATATTTTTAATGATGTGGTTTAGATGGACTTTCCCAAGATTAAGAGTCGACCAATTATTAACCCTTGAATGGAAATATTTACTGCCATTAAATTTGATGAATATCATGTTAATGGCAATTGTAATATGGCTGAATTGGACAATTTAATAAATGAAATGCTACTAAAATGAGTTATTTTTCAGATATATACAAAGGAATAAAAACCTTACTTACAGGAATGTCGGTTACGGGAGGTTATTTTATTCGCGCACGAAAAGGTGTTATTACACAACAATACCCAAACAACCGAGAAACGCTTAAAATGTTTGATCGTTTTAGAGGTGAAGTTGTCATGCCGCATGATGCCGACAATCGTCACTATTGCACAGGTTGTCAATCTTGTGAAATCGCTTGTCCGAATGGTTCAATAGAAATTATATGGGACAGGGTAGTTGACCCGGCAACAGGTAAAAAGAAGAAAATAATAGACAAACATATTTACCATTTATCCATGTGCACAATGTGTGGTTTATGTATAGAAGCTTGTCCTACCGACGCTATTGTATGGGCTCAGAATTTTGAAAATTCTGTATATGACAGGAGTGCATTAACTAAAGTTTTAAACCAACCAGGTTCATCTGTTTTAGACGGAATTGAAGATTAATACTATGGAAACAATTATATTTTATATACTCGCTGCGGTCATTATTTTATTCGCCGTTGCTTCAGTAACCAGTCGAAAAATTTTAAGGGCAGTTGTTTATCTGCTATTTGTTTTAATAGGCATTGCAGGTCTTTATTTTTTAATTGATTACAATTTTTTAGCCGCTATTCAACTTACAGTTTATGGTGGCGGTATTATTGTATTGTTCATTTTTGCTGTATTGCTTATTCATCATGTAGAATTGGAATTAGAAAAAACAGCTTTAAAGAAAAAACTCATTGCGGGACTTTTAAGCGCAGCAGGTTTAGCTGTTACGCTTTGGGCCATTTTTACCTATCAATTTCCGGAAACTTACCCCGCTTATACCTCTATAGAAGTTGCTGATATCGGCCTAATTTTATTGAGTTATGAAGATGGTGGATTTATTTTGCCATTTGAAGTAATAAGTGTGCTGTTGGTAGCGGTGATGATTGGCGCTATTATAGTCGCAAAAGGGAAAAAATTGGTGGAAGACGGAAGCCCGAAGTCCGAAGAGGGAAGTAAAATTTAATATAAAAAATGGAAATAGGATTTAAGTTTGAGAAATTAATTATATGGCAAAAGGCTATGGATTTTGGGGAGGAAATTGATGTCCTGTCAAAAAATTTTCCGGCGAATGAAGTTTTCAATTTAACTTCACAAATAAAAAGAGCTGTAGATTCAATTGCTTTAAATATTTCCGAAGGTGCTATTGGACAAACGAATCCGGAATTTAAAAAATTTATGGGGTATTCGATTCGATCTTTGGCTGAGGTTGTGACCTGTTTGCATAAAGCCTCCAAAAGAAAATACATGACCGAAATAGAATTTAATCAACAATATGAAAACGCTTTCAATTTAATGAATATGATGGTTGCATTTAAAAAGAAAATACAATGAAAAAACTTCCGACTTCTGTCTACGGTCTTCTGACTTTAAAAAACAATAAATTATGATTGCAGGTATTAGCATTTACGAAATTTTAACCCTAACAAGTATCTTATTTTTTATAGGAATTTATGGGTTTTTCACAAGAGAAAACTTAATAACAGTATTAATGTCAGTTGAATTAATTTTAAATGCCTCTGCCGTTAATTTTGTTCTTATCAACACCTATTTGTATCCAGATTTACTTCAAGGCGCTGTGTTTTCAATTTTTATTGTTGCCTTGGCCGCTGCGGAAACAGCGTTGGCCATTGCCATTATAATTAATTTGTACAAAATCATTTACTCCGTTGAAGTGAAGGATACAGAAACTATGAAATATTAGAAGGTTTAAGTTAAAAATAAATAGACAAAAAATTAAATTATAAAAAATGGATTTTAGTTATACTATATTAATTCCTCTGATTCCTTTAGCGTTGTTTGTTGTTTTGGGATTATTCAGCAAAAAAATACCGCCTTCAATTTCAGGTTGGATGGGGTCCTTAGGTTTAGGAACATCATTTGTTTTATCATTATATACCGCATTCCATTATTTTTCAGAAGGAAAATTGAATGGGGTTTATCAGACATTTATTCATAAACAAACCTGGCTTGTATTTACCGATAAATTGCACATTGATTTAGGCGTATTGATCGATCCAATCTCCGTAATGATGATGGTTGTGGTTACCACCATTTCTTTTATGGTTCATCTTTACAGCAGGGGTTATATGCACGGGGATGATGGCTACACGCGCTTTTTTTCGTACTTGGCCTTATTCAGCTTTTCAATGCTAGGATTGGTGCTGGCAACAAATTTATTCCAAATGTATATTTTTTGGGAATTGGTTGGCGCTTCCTCTTTTTTATTGATTGGCTATTATTACACCAAACCTTCCGCAGTGGCTGCAGCGAAAAAAGCATTTATTGTTACGCGTTTTGCAGATTTGGGTTTTTTGCTAGGAATCCTTTTAATCAGTTATTATACAGGTACTTTTGATTTTCAGGATTTAACAAGTGAAGAAGGAATGTTGATCGCAGGTTGGGGAGCTTCAGCTTCCTTTATGGGATTGTCGGTTTTCACCTGGGGATTGATTTTAATTTATATGGGTGGTGTCGGTAAATCGGCCATGCTTCCGTTCCATATTTGGTTGCCGGATGCGATGGAAGGTCCAACACCAGTATCTGCCTTAATTCACGCAGCGACGATGGTTGTTGCAGGGGTTTATTTGGTGGCAAGATTATTTCCTGCCTACTATTTTGTAGATGGCGGATTTGCATTGCAAGTAGTCGCTTATGTTGGCGCTCTTTCTTCTTTGGTGGCGGCTTTAATTGCCATAACCCAAACAGACATAAAAAGGGTCTTGGCATTTTCAACAATGTCGCAAATTGGATATATGATGCTGGCTTTGGGTGTTTCAAAATACGAAGGTCATGAAGGATTGGGCTATATGGCCTCTATGTTCCATTTGTTTACGCATGCAATGTTTAAAGCCTTGTTATTTTTGGGTGCCGGTTCTGTAATTCACGCAGTGCACAGCAATTATATGAAAGATATGGGCGGCTTGCGAAAATATATGCCAATTACGCACATTACTTTTTTAATTGCGTCACTTTCCATTGCTGGTTTCCCCGGATTTGCAGGATTCTTCAGTAAAGATGAAATTTTAGTAGCAGCTTTTGAAAGCAACAAACTTATTTATTTCAGCAGTGTTTTAGTAGCTGGCTTAACAGCCTTTTATATGTTCAGATTGTATTTTAATATTTTTTGGGGTGAAGACCGAAAATATAAACACACACCGCATGAATCTCCTCTTTCAATGACTATTCCGCTTGTGTTTTTAGCATTTATGAGTATTTTTGCCGGTTACATTCCTTTTAGCCAATTTGTAACTGCAGATTTAACGCCTTTTACAGCACATTTAGATTTGCCTTTGGCGGCCATAGCTTCTTCTGTAGGAATTATTGGAATTATTATAGCGTTCATTTTCTATAAAAAACCAAGCGATTTGCCTGAAAGATTTGCAAACGCATTTGGGGTAATTTATAAATGGATTTATAACAAACTTTATTTCGACGAATTATACATCTTCGTCACAAAGAAAATACTTTTCGGAATTGTGGCTTTTTCAGCTTCTTGGTTCGATAAAAATGTTGTGGACGGTTCTATGATTGGCATTGGAAATGTCACTGTTTCTGTCTCGAATAAAATTAAGGGAATGCAGTCGGGTAAATTACAGGATTATGCTATGGCCTATGTTGGCGGCATTGTTGTTCTTGCGATGGTTGTTTTTTATATATGGATAAATTAATTTAAACCAATGGATATTTTATCACTTTTTGTAATAGTACCTGTTTTAATTGTTTTGGCTTTAACTTTTTTTGCCAAGGACTTAAAACAAGCGAGACTCATATCGGTAGTGGGAATGGGAATTCAGTTCGCCATGTCCATCAACTTAATTTTTGCTTACATAAAAGAGCGTGCTGTAAACACAGGCATTATGGTTTTTACCAAAGATGTTGTTTGGTATGAAACTTTTAATATTCATTATAGTATTGGTGTCGATGCCATTTCGGTAGTGATGATTGCCTTAACTTCTGTGGTGCTATTGGCCGGTGTATTTATTTCCTGGAAAATTGATGATTTGCCTAAGGAATTTTTTATATCGCTCATCGCTTTGTCATCGGGGGTTTTTGGATTCTTTATTTCAACCGACTTGTTTACCATGTTCGTGTTTTATGAAATAGCTGTGATACCAATGTATTTGCTGATAGGTATTTGGGGTTCGGGGCCAAAAGAAAATTCGGCTATGAAATTAACGTTGATGTTGATGGGAGCTTCTGCCGTTTTATCCGTAGGAATTTTGGGAATTTATTTTAATTCAAATGCCGATGGCGGTCCGTTAACCTTTAACATTTTTGAAATAGCGCAGGTTAACATTCCTGTAGCCGCACAAAACATATTTTATCCATTGACATTTATAGGTTTTGCTGTTATCGGGGCGTTGTTTCCATTTCATACCTGGTCACCTTCGGGTCACGCTTCCGCACCAACAGCCGTTTCTATGCTACACGCAGGTGTGTTGATGAAACTGGGAGGTTACGGTGTTTTCAGAATTGCGATGTATTTATTGCCTGAAGGCGCTTTAAACTGGGCTGACTTTTTCTTGATCCTGTCCGCTTTCGGTGTAATTTACGGAGCCTTTGGTGCCGTGATGCAAAAAGATTTAAAATACGTGAACGCTTACGCATCCGTAAGCCATTTGTCGCTCGTTTTATTCGCCTTGTTGATGTTTAACAAAACAGCCTGGACCGGCGCCATTCTTCAATCTTTATCACACGGATTGTTAACGGCCATGTTCTTTGCTTTAATCGGAATGGTTTACGGAAGAACGCATACGCGTGAAATCTCAAAATTGGGCGGTATTATGAAAGTATTGCCATTTATAGGCGCCATTTATGTAATTACCGGTTTGGCTTATTTAGGTTTGCCGGGCTTTAGTGGCTTTGTGGCTGAAATGACCGTATTTGTAGGCGCTTTTCAACATCCAGATATGTTCCGCAGAATATTAACTATTGTGGTAGTTTCTTCCATTGTGGTAACAGCCGTTTACATTTTAAGAATGGTTGGTAAAATTATGATGGGACCTTTATCAAATGAGGAATATAAAGATTTGCCGAAAGCAACCTGGTTCGAAAAAACAGGATTGATATTGTTGCTGATACCGGTTATATTAATTGGTGTTTTGCCATTGGGATTAAGTGAAATGATAAAAGAAAGTCTTCAACCGTTTCTTGAACGATTATTATAAAAATTAAATAACATGAATTTAGAAAGTTTTCTATTAATGCGCTCGGAAATAGGATTATTGGCCATTTTATTATTGCTAATTATATTCGAAATATTTTCTAACAAAAAACAAAAAGCAGCAGTTATTCCATTTGCGCTCATTTTATTGGCCATCAATACCGCTCTGGGTTTTTTACCTTTAGAATCAGGTGAATTATTTGGTGGCATGTTTAGAACAAATGCACTTTTATATTTCTTTAAAACAACCTTAAGTTTGGGTGTTTTAATTCTATTGTTACAATCGGCTGACTGGCTTAAAGAAAAAGTAGTCGACGAAAACAAAGCGTCAGAATTTTTTATGCTGATCATTTCATCCTTGCTAGGGACTTATTTTATGATTTCAGCAGGTGATTTTTTAATGTTTTACATCGGATTGGAATTGACAACACTTCCTGTTGCCGCTTTGGTAGCTTACGATACATACAAAAGGATATCTGCTGAAGGCGCTGTTAAATACATTTTATCATCGGCATTGGCTTCAGGAGCTGCATTATTTGGCATTTCGTTATTGTATGCAACTACAGGAACTATTTATTTTGAATCAATGGCTGAAATTTTAACCAGCTCTAATCTGGCGATTTTAGGATTTGTATTTTTCTTTTCAGGATTGGCATTTAAAATATCATTGGCACCATTTCATTTTTGGACAGCAGATGTCTATGAAGGCGCTCCTATTAATGTTGCTTCTTACTTGTCGGTAATTTCAAAAGGCGCTGCAGTTCTTATTTTAATGATTCTTTTATTCACCGTATTTAAAACTTTAATGCCGGTTTGGAATAAAATAATTTATATCGTTATTATTGCCACCATGTTTGTTGGTAACCTGTTCGCGATAAGACAACAAAATTTGAAACGGTTTTTAGCTTATTCGTCCATTGCCCAAGCTGGTTTTATTTTATTGGGCTTAATGTCTGTTGACCAATTGGGAACTGCAACCATTGTTTATTTTGTCGCTGTTTATATCTTCTCCAACTTAGGTGCTTTTGGCGTTGTTCAGGCGGTGTCTTCTTTTTCAGATAAAGAAAATATCAACGACTATGAAGGTCTTTACAGAACCAATCCGAAATTAAGTTTATTAATGATGTTGGCCTTATTTTCATTGGCAGGTATTCCGCCATTGGCCGGATTTTTTGGTAAATTCTTTTTATATACAGCAGCTGCAAGTAAAGGTTATTACATACTCGTATTTATTGCAGTTGTAAATGCAACTATTTCATTGTACTATTATTTATTGGTGGTTAGAGCCATGTTTTTAAGAAAAAACGAGCAAGCTATTCCATATTTTAAAAGTCCGGTTTATATGCGTATGGGATTGATCTTAGCTGCAATCGGTATTTTAGTGGCTGGGGTTTACAGCCCAATTTATGATTATATATTTTCAATCAGCAATACTTTTTTAAATTAATTTAATATGGAACTTGGAGGAAAACATTTATTTGGAAGCATTGGAGAAACAAGGGTTACTTTTGTTGAAAAAGGTGTGGATGAAAACCGTAGGGATTTTTTAAAAAACCTTTTGGAAGTTAACGGCTTTGAAGTTGTTATTGATGAAGACAAAATAAAAACAGAAGGAGATCCACAAATGTACACCGTTGCAGTTACGGATATGACTTTTAATCCCACTGTTTGGGTTTTTCAACGTAAATTAAAAACCCCTGACGGAAGAATAGTCACGCAAGATTATTGGAACCAAAAAACC
>JAGXIN010000089.1 GCA_024635575.1 Flavobacteriia bacterium | reverse complement strand
ATAAAGACAGTTTGGCTTATTTGTATTTTAATGACAGAAATTTTATTTCCTGTTTTTTGGTGACAAACGATATTTTGAAAAATAAACCTGATAACCTGGAATTGCTGGAAATGAATGCAATTTCTTTAGAATCTATGGGCGTAACCGAAAAAGCTGCTGAAGCTTATGGAAATTTATTTGCAAAAACCAATAACAACTATCACGCATATAAACTGGCTGGATTGCAATTTGGAATGAATAAATTTGAGGATGCTTATGTCTCAATTAAAAAAGCGGATAAACTTCCTGATGATGGTGCTGTTAAAATAACATTTCAGGTTAATAAAAATTACAATCAGAATGTTGATTTAAAAGCTGCCATTGCTTATTTGGAAGGCATTATTGCTGTCAATTTAAACAAAAAAGCAGAGGCGAAATTGAGTTTTGAGCGCGCCATAAAACTGTTTCCGGAATTTGTGTTGGCTAAAAGCAAGCTGGAAACTTTAAATGCTGAACCTAAAGAGTAATTATTAAAAAAAGTACTTAAAGTGTCTTGAGTTTGGAGTACTTAGAGTTATAAAAAAATGAACTTTTACGAATTAATAAGGATAATTTATTAAAAAAATTAGCTGATTGTCTGTAAAAGTTAAAAAGTTGTTCATCTTCATTTAATTATAAAATTGAAGAATATTTAACTTTAGGCATTTTAGGTACTTGAAAATTTAGACACTAATTTAAGCAGTAAATCACTTTAATTTTTCTGATAAATAAGGCGCAGTGTAAGATTCCTTAGATTTTGCAAGATCTTCAGGCGTTCCCTGAAAAATAAGTTCACCACCAAGTTTTCCGCCTTCTTTGCCCAAATCAATAACATAGTCGGCACATTTAATTAAATCGATATTGTGTTCAATCACAATGATGGAATGTCCGCTTTCTATTAATGCATTAAAAGATTTCAATAGCTTTTTAATGTCATGAAAATGCAGCCCGGTTGTAGGTTCATCAAATATAAAAAGCGATTTATCCTGTCGGTTTCCTTTCACTAAAAATGAAGCCAGTTTGATTCGCTGCGCTTCACCGCCGGAAAGGGTAGAAGATGATTGTCCTAATGTAACATAGCCCAATCCCACATCTTGCAAAGGTTTTAGCTTTTTGGCAATTCTCGTTTCTTTATGTTTGGTAAAAAATGCCATGGCATCATCAATGGTGCTGTTTAATACATCATTTATGGATTTTCCCTGATAAGTAACCTGCAACACTTCCTTTTTGAATCGTTTTCCTTTACAGGCTTCACATTCCAAATGCACATCGGCCATAAATTGCATTTCTATGGTCACTTCGCCATCACCTTTACATACTTCACACCTGCCGCCTTCCACATTAAAAGAAAAGTGTTTTGGCTGATAGTTTCTTATTTTTGATAGCTTTTCTGAAGCAAAAAGGGTTCGGATGTCATCAAAAGCTTTAACGTAAGTTACCGGATTTGATCGACTTGAACGTCCGATCGGATTTTGATTGATAAACTCAATGTTTTCAATGGTATTTACGTCACCTTTTAATTCAGTGAACTGTCCAACTTTTTCTCCATAACCGCCCAATTTTTTTTGAATTGCCGGATATAGTATTTTGCTTACCAGTGTGCTTTTTCCGCTTCCGGAAACTCCGGTAACCACCGTTAAACTGTTTAAAGGAAAAGTGACGTTGATATTCTTTAAATTGTGTTCGCGAGCGCCAATAACTTCAATGCTGAATTTCGATTTCCTGCGGATTTTGGGAACTTCTATCTTTAACTGATTATTTAGGTATTTCGCGGTAAGCGAATCAGATTTCAAGATTGCTGAATAATTTCCTTCGGCCACAATCTCGCCGCCAAGAGTTCCGGCTTCCGGACCAATATCAATAATAAAATCGGCAGCTTTCATAATGTCTTCATCGTGCTCAACCACAATAACGGTATTTCCCAAATTGCGTAAATCCCTCAATACTTTTATCAGCCGTTCCGTATCTTTTGGATGCAATCCAATACTTGGCTCGTCTAAAATATACATAGAACCCACCAAACTGCTTCCCAAGGAAGTTGCTAGGTTAATACGCTGGCTTTCACCGCCGGACAATGTTGTCGAAGTTCTGTTTAAGGTTAAATAACTTAAGCCCACATCATTTAAAAATTGCAATCGGTTGTTGATTTCTGTTAGCAATCGTTTTGCAATTTGCTGGTCATAAATATTAAGTTGTATGTCTTTAAAGAAAATGGCCAGTTCATTCAGTGGCAAATCTACCAATTCACTAATATTTTTGTTGTCAATTTTAATGTTGTTGGTTTCGGGTCTTAGTCGTTTCCCGTTACAAACGGCACATTTGGTTTTCCCGCGATAGCGGGAAAGCATTACACGATACTGAATTTTATAGCTTTTTTCTTCTAAATGTCTGAAAAAATCGTGGATGCCCCTAAAAGATTTATTACCGTTCCAAATGAGCAGTTTTTGATTTTCTGAAAGTTGAAACCAGGGTTTGTGAATTGGGATGTCAAATTTATAGGCGTTATCAATCAAATCGTTTTTGTATTGGGCAAACGAATCTGATTTCCAGGGTAGAATCGCATTTTCATAAATGGACAGGGAAGTATTTGGAATCACTAAATCCTCATCTATTCCAATGACATTTCCAAAACCGTTGCAGGCCGTACAAGCTCCATAAGGATTGTTAAAACTGAATAAATGCGTATTTGGTTCCAGAAATTGAATGCGGTCCAGTTCAAATCTGTTGTTAAAAGTTGTTTGTTTTTCGGCTTTTACATCTTCAATAATACATTCTCCTTTTCCTTCGAAAAAGGCTGTTTGCACAGCATCGCCCAATCTGTTATAAAAATCTTCATTATCCTGAACCACAATCCTGTCAATCACCAAATAAAAATCGTGCTCAATCTCTGTGTCAACTTCTTCAATTCTTACAATTTTTCCTTTGTATTTTATTCTGGAATAGCCTTGTTGCGCCAATATTTTCAATGTTTGCAAAAGACTTCTTTCTTCTGGAATATGAACAGGAGACAAAAGCAATACTTTCGTATTTATATCTAAAGTTTTAATGTAATTAATAACATCAGCTACTGTCTGCTTTTTTACCTCATTTCCTGAAACAGGAGAATAGGTTCTTCCGATTCTGGCAAATAGCAATTTCAAATAGTCATAAATTTCTGTTGAAGTACCTACAGTGGAACGCGGATTGGTGGAATTTACTTTTTGCTCAATGGCAATGGCGGGCGAAATGCCTTTGATATAATCTACATTTGGTTTGTTTAACCTTCCTAAAAACTGACGTGCGTATGATGATAAACTTTCCACATATCGTCGTTGTCCTTCTGCAAATAGGGTGTCAAAAGCAAGACTTGATTTTCCTGAACCCGAAAGTCCGGTAATTACCACCAATTTATTTCTTGGAATGGCAACATCAATATTTTTTAAATTATGAAGTTTTGCTCCTTTAATGAGTATATTTTCTTTCGGACTAAGTGCTGCGATATTGTGAGTCATTTTCCTTAAAAACTGAATATTTGCAAAGGTACTTACAAAATTTTAAAATGAACGCAAAGGTGGTTTGCATTCAATAAAAATTGGAGTATTAATATTTACATTTTTGGATAAAGCGTTAAATTTTAATTTTTTGTAAAAAAAAATTGTATTTCTAAAAATAAAAACTGATATTTGTTTTGTAAAATCCTAAAAAAAACGCTTATTCTACAACATTACTTTTTATAAAATTAGATAAATACACAATTAATCAACCCCTATAATGTATTTAAATTATGGAAAGTAAAACTATTCTTGACAGCGTTCTGGTCAATAATTACATCAATGGAAATGAAAAATCTTTAGAGATTTTAATAATTCGTCATAAGCAACGGATTTTTAGTTTTATACTGTCTAAAGTATTAAATAGAGATGTCGCCGAAGATATTTTTCAAGACACATTTATTAAGGTGATAAACACCTTAAAAAGAGGTGCTTATAATGAAGAAGGTAAGTTTTTGCCTTGGGTCATGCGTATTTCGCATAACCTAATTATTGATCATTTCAGACGAAATAAAAGATTGCCTAAGTTTAACAATACCGATGATTTTGATATTTTTGATGTACTTAGCGACGAAATGCTATCTATTGAAAATCAGATTATTAAAAGCCAAATATTGGAAGACGTTAGGAATTTAATTCAAGAATTACCCGAAGACCAAAAAGAGGTTTTGTTAATGCGGATGTATAAGGACATGAGTTTCAAGGAAATTGCCGAAAATACCGATGTGAGCATTAATACTGCTTTGGGAAGAATGCGTTACGCTTTAATTAATTTGAGAAAATTAATAGAGAAACACAATATTATTTTAATAAATTAATAAAGAATATAATATAATTAAAGCTTTATCGTTTAAATAGTATAAACCAACTATTTATGATGAAACTTTACTCACAAATGTCTCCAATGATGGAGCAACCAAGACGCGAAATAATTCAATATTTGCTCAATTACTCTTGTCAATTAAGGGTAGTTAAAACCAACGAAAACCACCATATTGAATTACATTTGAATTAATGTTCTTTGAACCCACTTTATAACCTAGAGTGGGTTTTTTGCTAAAAAAGATTTTCTGCCAATTGTATTTGTAATAACATCCTTTTCTAAATTCCAACCTCTTGCAGGAGAATATTCCCGTCCGTAATATATAATTTGTAAATGCAGTTTATTCCATAGTTCTTCAGGAAATAATCTTTTGGCATCTTTTTCGGTTTGCACAACGTTTTTTCCATTGGTTAAATTCCATCGATACATTAACCGGTGAATATGCGTATCAACAGGAAAAGTTGGAATTCCGAAAGCTTGACACAACACAACACTTGCTGTTTTATGCCCAACTGAAGGTAATTCCTCTAAATCTTTAAAGTTTTGAGGTACTTGGCCGCCATGTTTTTCAATCAATATTTTCGACAAGCCATAGATTCCCTTAGATTTCATAGGCGATAAACCAACAGGTTTTATGATTTCCCGAATTTCTTCCACAGAAAGTTTTACCATATCATAAGGATTGTCGGCTTTGGCAAATAATTTTGGTGTGATTTTATT
>JAGXIN010000088.1 GCA_024635575.1 Flavobacteriia bacterium | reverse complement strand
TTTCGATTCCGATTCCCTACCGTTTTTTGAACTACCGACTCCTTTTTTATGTGCCATGGCTTAAATTATTTATCGATTAATTATTTTTTATTTTTTAACAAAGCTTTTGCTTGTTTTACCCACTCTTCAGATTCTATTTTGTCGCGAGTAATCCCGTCAATTGCAGAAAGTTCTTTTCTATCATCAACTTTTAACTTACTAATTTGCTCATAAGTATAAACACCAACTTCATTTAACTTTTCTTCAAAAGCAGGTCCAATTCCGTTGATTTCTTTTAAATCATCAGCTTCAGCTTTTGTTGCAGTACCAATGCTGTGTAATAATTTTTCAGCATTAATTTCTATACTACTTTCTTCTACTCTGTTTTCTGCTCTAGTAACCAAATTATCACTTACTTCAACTTCTTCTATTTTAGAAGTAGTCCTTTTAGCTTTCGGTGCTGCAACTTTAGCTTTAGGCGCTTCTTTTTTAGCAGCCTCTTTTTTCTTAGCGCCACTTACTGAAATACCTTCAACTTGAATTTCAGTTAAAGCCTGGCGATGACCATTCTTTTTTCTGAATCCTTTTCTACGTTTCTTTTTGAAAACGATTACTTTATCACCTTGCAGGTGACCTAAAATTTTGGCCGTTACTTCGGCTCCTTCTATAGCTGGGGCGCCAACTGTTATTGTACCGTTATCGCCTACAAGAAGAACTTTATCGAAAGAAATGCTTGCTCCTTCTTCTTCATGTAAACGTTGTACGTAAACTTTTTGGTCTTTTGCTACTTTAAACTGCTGCCCTGCTATCTCTACAATTGCGTACATAAGCTTTGTTTTTATTCGCTTTATTAATTAATTTGGTTGCCTTTTCTACTTAGGCGGGTGCAAATATATGTCTTTTTTCTTATTTCTGCAAAACAAATTTACCCCAAATAAATTGCTCATTTTAAGCTTTTTAAATTAAATTATTAAAAATTAGGAATAAATTCTAAAATTAAGGGAATCTGTCGCAAATAATATTTTGGGCGTTACCTACTTTCCGGCGGGAAGGCTACTCCGAAAAGTAGGTCGTGCTTTACACGGCAATCTTTTTATCGGTGAATAACCTCAAAAAAGGATTTTCGTTTCAATCACTAACGCAAATTGAATGATATAATGGATCATTAAAACTTTTGGCGGAATTTAATATTAAAAACCTATGCGTTAGCTTTCATAAATTTTTCTTGTTTTTTATTTTAAAATCCGCAACAAGACCTAATAAGGAAGAACAGATAATGAACAATTTCAAAATGACAATTGATCTTATTTCATTTATGAAAAAAAAATGATATATTTGAAAATCATTTTTGCTATGAACGATCCACAAAATAAATTTCTATTTCTGCTTCAAAATGTAACATCTAAACAACAAATGCGTCCTATACGCAAATTAATTAAATTAAACCAAGTTATAACTATGAGAAAAATTATCTATTTAAGCTCTTTAGCGCTATTTTTAAGCGTTAGCATGTTTGCTCAACAAGTGGCATTTGAAGAGTACGATTTAAGTAACGGTTTGCACGTTATTTTACACAAAGACAATTCTGCACCTATTATAAGCACCTCGGTGATGTACCACGTTGGCGCCAAAGATGAAGTGCAGGGACGTACCGGATTTGCACACTTTTTTGAACATTTATTGTTTGAAGGGACAGAAAATATTCCTAAAGGCGAATTTTTTAAAATTGTGTCTGCCAATGGCGGTAGAAACAATGCCAATACCACCCAAGACCGCACTTTTTATTACGAAACATTTCCATCAAACAATTTGGAACTTGGATTGTGGTTAGAATCTGAACGTATGTTGCATCCTGTAATTAACCAAGTTGGTGTTGATACGCAAAACGAGGTGATAAAAGAAGAAAAACGCGCTAGAATTGACAATGCGCCTTACGGAAAAATCATGTATCGTACAGGAATTAATCAGTATGTCTTTAAAAATCACCCTTACAAAAATTCCGTTATCGGAAGCATGGAAGATTTAGATGCAGCTAAATTACAGGAGTTTCTAGATTTTCATAAAAAATTCTATGCACCTAATAACGCTGTTTTAGTCGTTGCCGGCGATTTTGAAACTGAAGCCACAAAAAAAATGATTGAAAATTATTTTGGCGATATTCCAAAAGGAGAAAAAGTTGAAAGGATAAACATCAAAGAAGCCCCAATCACAGAAAGCATTAAAGTTACCGAATACGACTCAAACATTCAAATTCCCGTTAAATTATTTATTTACAGAACACCTTCAAATAAAGATAAAGATTCTTATACTTTAGATATGGTTTCTTCAATTTTAACAAGCGGAAAAAGTGCCAGATTGTACAAAAGACTGGTAGAAGAGAAAAAAGCCCTTCAAGTTTTGGCATTTAACGATTCACAAGAAGATTATGGTGTTTATATTATGGGCGCATTGCCAATGGGCGAAACTTCCTTAGATGAACTGGGTACTATCATGGATGAGGAAATTACCAAACTTCAAACTGAATTAATTTCAGAAAAAGAGTTTCAGAAATTACAGAATAAATTTGAGAACGATTTTGTGAATTCAAACTCCGGAGTGCAAAATATTGCCAATACTTTAGCGGCAAATTACACTTTAAAGGGCAATACAAACTTAATTAACGACGAAATCAATATTTATCGCTCCATAACCAGAGAGGACATTAAACGTGTGGCAAATGAATATTTAAACAAAAACAGCCGCGTTGAAATGGATTATCTTAAAAAGGAAATTGAATAATATTAAAGATGAAAAATAATATGAGAACAAAAATAACCACATTAATTGCATTATTTCTAATATCTTTAGGAGTTACTGCACAAATAGACAGATCACAACAACCAAAAGCTGGTCCTGCACCTGTCATAAATTTAGGAAAGCCCCAAACTTTTGAACTTAAAAATGGTTTAAAAGTAATGGTCGTTGAAAATCATAAATTACCAAAAGTTTCTGCCACTTTAATTTTGGATAACGGACCTATTTTTGAAGGAGAAAAAGTCGGAATTTCAAGTATTGCAGGAGGAATGATGGGAAATGGAACCAAAACAATTTCTAAAGATGCATTCAATGAAGAAATTGATTTTTTAGGCGCTAACTTATATATCGGAAGCCAAAGTGCAAACTTCAATACCTTGTCTAAATTTTTCCCGAGAATATTGGAATTAACAGCAGATGCTGTTCAAAATCCGCTATTTACACAAGAAGAATTTGAAAAAGAACAAGCCAAGCTTCTTGAAAATATTAAATCAGGCGAAAATAGCGTGGCCGCTATTGCAGCGAAAGCCCAAAATGCTTTGGTTTATGGGAAAAACCATCCTTATGGAGAATTTGAAACAGAAGCTTCCGTAAAAAACACGTCTTTGTCAGATGTTCAAAATTTTTACGCCACTTATTTCAAACCAAACAATGCCTATTTGGTCATTGTTGGTGATGTTACTTTTAAAGATGTCAAAAATCAGGTAACCAAACTTTTCAGCAACTGGAAAAAAGGAACATTGCCTGCCTATGAAATTCCAAAAGTAACTGACGTTGCCAAAACTGAAATTGACTTTATTGATATGCCAAATGCGGTACAATCTGATATTGCAGTCATAAATACAGTAAATTTAAAAATGAGCAATCCCGATTATTTTGCGGCTATATTGGCAAATAAAATTTTCGGTGGTGGTGGTGAAGGCCGTTTATTCCTAAATTTACGCGAAGATAAAGGCTATACATATGGTGCTTATTCCAGAATTGGAAATGATGAAAGGACCTCAGCAACTTTTGAATCATCTGCTTCTGTAAGAAATATGGTTACAGACAGTTCTGTTGTGGAATTTATGAAAGAAATCAAAACTTTTAGAGACACCAAAGTTACAGAAGAAGAATTAAAAAATGCGAAAGCTGCCTATATAGGAAACTTTGTAATGGCGCTAGAAAATCCTTCCACAGTAGCCAGTTATGCTTTAAATATTGTCACTAAAAATTTACCGGAAAATTTCTATGAAACTTATCTGCAAAAAATAAATGCAGTTACGATTGATGATGTTCAACGTGTGGCTCAAAAATATTTTAGTGAAGATAATGCGAGAATTGTCATTGTTGGAAAAGCTTTGGACGCATTGCCTAATCTTGAAAAATTACCTTACACCATTAATTATTTTGATAAGGAATCAAATGCCGCTTCAAAACCGGAAATGTCAAAACCAATTCCAAATGGCGTTACCAAACAAACTGTTTTAAATAATTTCTTTAATGCTATTGGCGGTTCCGATAAGGTAAAAGCTTTAAATAGCACTTTGGTTACTTATGAAGCAAGTGCCATGGGAAATGTAATTTCAAGCACTGAAAAAAGAACTTCAACAAAATATTCCAATGAAACCAGCATGGGCGGAAAAGTGATGATGAAAGTTGTGATGTCTGATGCAGGTGTTTTTATGAACAAGCAACCTTTGCCTCCGCAAATGTCAGGCGAAATGACCTACACTCTAGGCACATTACCAGAAATTGGATTGTTAAATAATGAAAATTCAAAACTAACCGGTATTGAAAATATTGACGGCAAAGATGCTTATGTAATTTCAACAAAAGGTGAAATTGTTTCATCTTTTGTTTATTTTGATGTTGAAAGTGGATTAAAAGTTAAGGAATCCCAAGTGATCACGATGCAAGGGCAAACTCAAAATCAGGAAGCTACTTTCAGCAATTACCAAGAATTTGACGGAATTAAATTTCCTGGAACAAAAACAGGAAATCTAGGTCCGCAAACAGTGGAGTTCAAATTAATAGACGCCAAAGTAAATCAAGGCGTTTCAGAGGAAGATTTTATTTAATTATATTTTTAAACTGAATTTAAAAACGGCTTGAGAAATTAAGCCGTTTTTTATTTGGCCTTATTTGCCAGATAAACCCCTATAATAACTACGAAGCCGGCAACAAATTGTAAAAATGAAATTCTTTCTCCATCCAACAATCCCCAAAAAATAGCGATAATAGGAATTAGGTAAGTCACCGACGAAGAAAAAATAGGTGTAGAAATTTGCACCAATCTGTTGTATATAATTTTAGATACTCCGGTGCCAAAAATCGCTAAAATTGCCATATAAATTAATGCCGTGGTGGTGGTTTTATTAATTTCAAAAGTTCCAAAGAAATCTGTATACCACATAACCATAAAGGTTGGAATGATTAGCAATACAAAATTTCCGACTGCAATGCTCAAGGCATTCAAATCGTGTAAATATTTTTTTATAATATTTACATTGAAGGCATATCCTATTGAAGCCAATAACACAAACAATGCATAAAAATAATTTTGATTCGGATTCAAAACAGCCCCTTCCAATATTAACATTACGGTGCCTATTAAACCAATAAACACTCCTAAGGCCTGTCTTCTGCTAAACCCAATGCCAAACACCAATGCGCCAAAAATTAAGGTATTTAATGGCGTTAATGAATTTAAAATAGAAGTAATGGAGCTATCAATATGTTCTACCGCAAATGCGAATAAAAAAACTGGAAAAAAAGTGCCAAGGAATCCATTTAATAATAAATAGTACCAATGTCTTCGCTTAATCTCCAACAAGCTTTTAAACCCAATTAAAAGTAAAAACACAGTTGTTATTAGGATTCTAAATATCCCAACCTGGATTGGTGTTAATCCTATTAAAGCCTTTTTCATTAAAATAAAGGAACTTCCCCAAACTAAGGAAAGAACAAT